>JBEGKS010000141.1:0-4281 GCA_041183945.1 Bacteroidota bacterium
TTACATGCCATAATGGGAAACGACCTGGATTTTGCTTAAATATATCTACAGGATTTTTACCTGCTTTAAAGGCCCAGCCTAAATCTAATTCCATTTTTAGAATATCGGCATTTACCTGCGATAAGAAATAATCATAGGCTACTATACCATCGGTATTCCCAAATTCATTAGCGTGATTATGGTATACTAATTGTAAACCTGCTTTTTGTGCCTGCTCCCCCGCTCTTTGTAATACTACTGCGGCTTGTTTTATCTCATCTGCTGTACTAACTGGAATATTAGCACATACAATATATTTAATCCCGCCTTCAGCAACAGTATCTATTAATTCTTGACTATTATCCGTTAAATTTTTCATCATTGGCATCATAATGGGCTTTCCATCAGCACCATTAGGCATTTTATACCCTGGAGGTAATTTTATAGCGCCTCCTATAACATGGTGTGAACGCCACTGCATACCCATATCCTGCAAGAGCGCTTTAAATTCTTTAGGTTTCTTGCCGTATATATCTGCTTGTCTACTAAATGCAGTTTCAATATTTTTATAGCCAAAGGAAGCTACCTTTTGCAAGGTGCCCAAGGTATCTTTATCTATTTCACTCATGAGCGTGAAAAGTTGAATACCCGGTGCTGGTAAATTAGGTCCCATAAAAGCATTCGCCCAACTTGAATGGCTTAATAAAGTACTACCTAAACTTAAGGTAGCAGCTTGTTGTAAAAATTTTCTTCTAGTATTCATAGTGTTAATTTGAAAGTAATAAATAATCTATCTATGAATTATTCCAAATAATTCATTGCGTTAGACTGACACAATATAAATAAATTGGTTCAAATTGCCTAATTTTTCTATCTTTAAGCTATGTCTAAATCCCCTGCCCTTCCAGCCAGTCTTAAGCAATTGCTAGTCAAAGGGAATGATCTGTTTTTACCCAGCATTTCCATCGATTGCGTCATTTTTGGTTTCCACGAAAATACCTTGAAGCTACTTTTATTAGATAGTGCCAAAAGCAATAAATGGACCCTTCCTGGGGGATTTGTGCTTAAATCAGAAGATATAAATAACGCGGCTTACCGTGTCTTACTTGAAAGAACAGGACTAAAAGATATATACCTTAAACAGTTTGATGTTTTTGGACAACCCAATAGAACCGATGCCTCAGTACATAAAACCACTTTTGAGCAGTATGGATCTAAAATACCCAAGGACCATTGGCTGATACAAAGATTCGTTTCCGTAGGTTATTTTGCCTTAATTGATTACACCAACTTCTCTATTCAAAATGATACTATGCATTCAGCGAATGCTTGGAAAGCTATTGATCAGGTCAAGCATCTTACTATTGATCATGATCATGGCGCCATTATTCAAAAGGCATTGGATAGTCTTAGAACTCAACTAGCTTATCTACCAATTGGTAAAAACTTATTACCTAAGAAATTTACCATGCCGGAATTACAAAAACTATACGAGACCATTTTAAACAAGCCCTTAGACCGCCGTAATTTTCAAAGAAAAATGTTGGGCTTTGGTATTTTAAATAAATTAAATGAAACTAGAAAAGGCGGTGCACACAAAGCCCCCTTTTTATACACTTTCAATGATAAGAAATATCAAAAGGCATTAAAAGAGGGCCTGTATGGTTCCTGGTAAATTAATTTCTAATATAATTTACCCAGAACCATACCTCTAAATATTTATCAAATAAATATCGTAGATATTTATTTGTAGGGTTCCTGGTAAATTAATTTCTAATATAATTTACCCAGAACCATACCTCTAAATATTTATCAAATAAATATCGTAGATATTTATTTGTACGGTAGTTGGTAATTTAATTACCTACTTCGTCCAATTTACTTTTAGCATTTTCACATCTCTTGAATTAGGCCCCACCATTACATTAAAATCACCCGACTCCCAATCAAACTTTAAATCGGTATTATAGAATTTTAAAAGCTCAGGTGTAATTTCAAAACTAACTTTTTTTGACTCCCCTGCAGCTAATTCAATTTTTTGAAAACCTTTTAATTCTTGTACCGGTCTAGTAGCAGATCCTACCAAATCTCGAATATATAATTGTACTACTTCTTTTCCTGTTAGTGTACCTGTATTTTTAACAGTTACAGTAGCCATTAATTTTTGATTTCCTTTTAATTGAGTAGCAGATAAAGTAAAATCGCTGTATTCAAACTTTGTATAGCTTAAGCCATAGCCAAATGGATAAAGTGGCTCATTACTTACATCTATATAATTAGATTGAAATTTAGAAAACCATTTGTTTAAAGGACGGCCTGTATTCTTATGGTTATAATACAAAGGTATTTGACCCACATTTTGAGGGAAGCTCATACTTAATTTACCTGAAGGATTTACTTTACCTAATAAGGCATCGGCAATGGCATCACCAGCCTCTGAGCCTGCAAACCAAACATCTAAAATAGCAGGCACATTAGCATCTTCCCAAGTTAGGCTTAAAGGACGGCCATTAAATAAAACAAGTACCACTGGTTTACCTGTAGCAAGTAATGCCTTTAATAGTTTTTGTTGTGCAGCAGATAAATCTAAATTAGTTCTTGATGCACTCTCTCCAGTACTCTCTGCCCCTTCTCCTAAAGCAGCTACAATTACATCTGCATCTGCACTAATTGCAACGGCTTCTTCTAATAATTGCTCTGGCGTACGACCATCTCTTGGAATATCTTTTCCAAACATGGTTAATCTTTTCTCCAATTCCCAATCATCTTCTAAGTTGGAACCCTTGGCATATTTTACTTTACCTGAAATTCCTACTGCATCGGTTAAACCCTTTAATAAAGTAATAGATTTAGTATTGTCTGCACCCACACTCCAAGTTCCTGTCATATTTTCTTTAGCATTAGCCAAAGGCCCTACTAATGCAATAGTTTTATTCTTTGCAATTGGTAAAATATTATTATTGTTTTTTAATAATACAAAGCTTTGTGCTGCAATAGTTCTTGCCTCTGCTCTATTGGCCTCTTTAAATACTTCTGCAGCAGATCTTTTCTCATCACAATACTTATAAGGGTCGTCAAATAAACCTAACTGATATTTAGCAATTAAAATACGCTCTGTAGCTTTATCAATTTGCGCTTGTGTTACTTTTCCTTCTTTTAAAGAAATACCAATTGAATTTAAAAAGCCCTCTCCCACCATATCCATATCCACTCCTGCTTGTAAAGCTTTTTCATTTACAGTTTTGAAATCACCAAAGCCATGATTCACCATTTCAGGAATACCAGTATAATCAGATACTACAAATCCATTAAATTTCCATTGCTTACGAAGTACATCATCTACCAACCATTTATTGCCTGAAGCAGGAACGCCATCAATTTCATTAAAAGAAACCATCACAGAACCTACCCCTGCATCTACGGCAGCTTTATAAGGAGGAAAATATTCATTGTACATTCTTACACGACTCATATCAGTAGTATTATAATCTCTACCCCCTTCAGCAGCGCCATATAAAGCATAATGCTTTACACAAGACATAATAGTGTTGTTCAATGATAAGTCGTCACCTTGATACCCATGTACCATGGCCTTGGCAATAGCTGAACTTAAAAAAGCATCTTCTCCATTGCCTTCAGAGGTTCTTCCCCAACGAGGATCTCTTGTTAAATCCACCATAGGAGAGAAAGTCCACATAATACCATCAGCACTGGCTTCATTGGCTGCAATACGTGCCGATCTTTCAATTAAGGGTATGTCCCAAGTAGAAGACATCCCTATGGGAATAGGAAAAATAGTTCTATAGCCATGAATCACATCCATACCAAATAGTAATGGAATATGCAATCTTGTATTTTTAACTGCATACTCTTGTAACTCTTTAATTTTTGTTACAGAACGAATATTAAATACACCTCCTACTTTACCCTCTTTTACTTTTTGGGCTATATCGGAACTGCTCACAGCGCCTGTTACAAAATCACTAGAAGCAGGTAGGTTCAACTGACCTAACTTTTCTTCCAAAGTCATTTTAGCAAGTAATTTATTGACAAAAGAATGCATAGCCGCATCCTTATTTGTTTGAGAAAAACTAGCTAGGCTTAAGAGTAGCGTAGTAAAAAATAAAATTGCTTTTTTCATAGATTGGTTTGATAATTATTTATAAAAAATTTAAGGCCAAATAATAGTGGAAGCAGCTTTAGCAGGTATATTAAACGTATAGTATTGATTATTCTGTTCTAATACAATTTGCTTCGCTTCCGATTTGTTTAATATTAAAATAGCCTTCTTGCCATTTTTTA
>JBEGKS010000142.1:0-6499 GCA_041183945.1 Bacteroidota bacterium
CTTAAAAAGTAGCAGAGACAATATAAAAGTGGCGGCTTGTTTAGCAGCGGTAAAAGTAGCAGCATCGGGTACTGAAAATTTAATGCCTTCTGTAATAGAGGCTATTGAAAACTATTGTACTTTAGGAGAAATAGCAGATGTATTAAGAGGTATTTATGGCGAATACCAAGCTTAGTAAATATAAGATAGCATTAAACTAAAATATAAATACTAGAATAAAAATATAAAACCCTAAAAAATAATATTAAATAAAATCAAATAGAATTAATAATTCAAGATTAGAAATAAAAGATAAAACAAAATACAATGCGTAAAATTTTCCTTTCTTTATTGGTGCTTGTAACTATAGCTAGTATAGCACAAGACTTACCTAAAAATTATGCTTCCTTATTAAAAGAAGTAGAACCAGAACTTATTTCTTGGAGAAGACATTTCCATGAATTCCCTGAACTATCTAATAGAGAAGTGAACACAGGAAAATACATTGCCGATTTTTTAAAAACCTTACCAAATGTTGAAGTAAGATATCCTGTTGCTAAAACGGGTGTGGTAGCAGTTTTAAAAGGAGGCAAACCTGGTGCAGTCATTGCCTTAAGAGCAGATATAGATGCCTTACCAGTGTATGAGAGAGTAGCCCTACCCTTTGCTTCTAAAGTAACTACTGAATTCAATGGCCAAAAAGTAAGTGTAATGCATGCTTGTGGTCATGACTCACATACAGCTATGTTAATGGCTACTGCGAAAATGTTAAGTGCCATGCAAAAAGAAGTACCTGGTACTATTGTATTTTTATTCCAACCTGCTGAAGAAGGCCCTCCAGGTGCAGAAGAAGGTGGAGCTCCACTTATGATTAAAGAAGGCGCTTTAGACAATCCAAAAGTAGAAGCTGTATTTGGTATTCATATTTCTTCTCAAACACCAGTAGGCACTATTAAATATAAAGCAGGTGCTTTCATGGCTTCTTCTGATTGGTTCACTATTAAGGTTAATGGCAAAGGAAGCCATGGTTCACAACCATGGGGTGGCGTAGATCCCATTTCGGCAAGTGCACAAATTATCGAAGGCTTACAACATATTGTTAGTCGTCAAATGGACTTAACAAAGGCTCCTTTAGTAATTACTGTAGGTACTATAAATAGTGGTGTTCGTTCAAATATTATTCCTGAAACAGCGGAGATGACAGGTACCATAAGAACCTTGGATAGTAAAATGCAAGAAGAAGTACATGAGAGAATAAAACATACGGCTAAAACTATCGCAGAAAGTTCTGGAGCTACTGCAGATGTAACAATTGATACAAAAACTTTAGTAACTTATAACGACCCAGCCCTAGTGAAAAAGACTTTACCTTCTTTAATTAAAGCAGCAGGTGATGAGAATGTATCTGAATCAACCTGGGTAACAGGTGCAGAAGACTTTTCATTTTATGCAGCCAAGGCTCCTAGCTTCTTCTTTAATGTGGGAGGTTTACCAAAAGGTACAGATCCAAGAAAAGCAGGTCCACATCATACTCCCGATTTTTATTTAGATGAGTCTGGATTTATAGTGGGTGTGAAAGCTTTTTGTCAACTAGTATTTGATTACGGAAAAACGAAGTAAGCTTAATTTCTTGCACCAAAAAGCAAGCTTCCTATTCTTACGAGGTTACTACCCTTGGTAATGGCCATTGCGTAATCACCACTCATGCCCATGCTGAGGGTATCGAAATGTATATTATTCAATGTAGTAGCCGTTTGGTCATAGATAGTTTTTAAAGTACTAAACTCCTTTTCAACAAGGGTTTTGTCCTCTGTAAAACTAGCCATACCCATTAGTCCTTTAATGACTACATTACTATAATTAGAAAGGCGGCCACTTGCAATAAATTCATGTAAACTTGTGGCATCAAAACCAAACTTGGTTTCTTCTGTGGCTATATGCACTTGCAATAAACAGGCAATCATTTTATTTTGCTTAATGGCTTGCTTATTAATTTCTGCTAATAATTTTTCAGAGTCCACTCCATGAATTAAATATACAAAGGGCGCAATATATTTTACTTTATTAGATTGTAAATGCCCTATAAAATGCCAATGAATATCGGCAGGTAAGCTTGCTGCTTTATCTACTAATTCTTGTACATAATTTTCACCAAAACTTCTTTGGCCTAATGCATAGAGTGCTTGAATGTCTTCATTGGGCTTGGTTTTACTGACAGCCACCAACTGCACATTTTTAGCTTGCAGTTCTTCTTTTATTAAATGATAAGCTTCAGTATTTACAGGCATAAGTTATTTGGTTATATTTCTACCAATGACCATTTTTTGAATCTCACTAGTACCCTCATATATTTGGGTAATTTTTGCATCACGCATTAATCTTTCAACATGGAATTCTTTTACAAAACCATAACCTCCATGCACTTGAACGGCTTCAGTAGCTGCCCACATAGCGGTATCACTTGCGTGTAACTTAGCCATGGCTGCAGATGTAGTATAATCAAGTCCATTGTCTTTTTCCCAAGCTGCATGATAACAAAGCAATCTGGCCGATTGAATTCTGGTAGCCATTTCAGCTAATTTAAATTGTATGGCCTGATGTTCATGAATGGGTTTACCAAATGACTGTCTTTGCTTGCTATAGGCCAATGCTAATTCATAAGCACCACTTGCAATTCCTAATGCTTGTGCCGCAATACCAATTCTACCCCCATTTAAAGTTTTCATAGCAAAGGAGAATCCAAAACCATCTGCCCCTATTCTATTTTCTTTAGGCACTTTCACATCCATAAATGAAACAGCATGTGTATCACTTCCTCTTATGCCCAATTTATTTTCTTTCGCACCTACTGTAATACCTGGTGTATTTTTTTCAATGATAAAAGCATTAATACCTTTTGGTCCTTTTGAGGCGTCTGTTTGTGCCATCACTAAATACACGGATGCAGTGGAACCATTGGTAATCCAATTCTTAACCCCATTTAATAAATAATGATCTCCTTTATCTATGGCTGAAGTATGTTGATGCGTCGCATCACTTCCCGCCTCTGGTTCACTTAATAAAAAGGCACCAATATATAATGCGCCATCTTTTTTCCCTTGCGCTAAAGGCGTTAAATATTTTTTCTTTTGTTCCTCTGTTGCATAATGTTCCAAGCCCCAACATACCAAACTATTATTTACACTCATAGCCACAGATACACTTGCATCTACTTTACTAATTTCTTCCATCGCAATAACATAACTAATGGTATCCATGCCTGCTCCTCCATATTCAGGTGAAGCCATCATACCTAAGAAACCTAGGTCAGCTAATTGTTCCATTTGTTCTTTGGGAAATTTTTGATGCTCATCTCTTTCAATGACACCAGGCAAACATTGTTGTTGCGCAAACTCACGAGCAGCTCTTTGAATCATTAACTGCTCCTCTGTTAACTTGAAATCCATACCTTAATTATTTGATACAAAATTACGCTAACAATTGTTAGTGTGATAATTTATTTTGAATTAATTGATACAAAACCGACTTATCGTCTTCTGTAATTACGGCTGTGCTGTCTGTTCTAAAATGTCGCTTGAAAGCTAGCAGGGCTGCTGTAGTATCTTTAATATCATACCCCACCATGGCCAAGGCAAATGGAATGGAGATAGATTCAGGCAAGGTATATTTTGGATCTGGCTCAAACCATACCCCATAGCCTTTTTGGGCTAATAGAACCCAAGGAAATTGAATATTAGGATCCACTTTTCTTTTAGGCGCAATATCGGCGTGGCCAATGAAATTGGCATCTGGTATTTTATAGGTCTCTTTTAATTGAGCCAATAACAATAACAAACTATTTATTTGTGCGCTGTCAAAAGGTTCAAAGCCATTATTATCTAATTCAATACCAATAGAGCTTGAATTAAGGTCGCTATTATTACCCCATTTTGAAATACCCCCATGCCATGCCCTCATATAATCGTTCAACATATGATGTATAGTGCCGTCCTTACAAATAACATAATGCGCACTTACCTTAGTTCTTTCCAATGTAAAGGTTTTTAAAGTTTGCTCGCATGAATTTTGTGCCGTATGATGAATGACTACAAAATTAGGTTTACGTAAATCAAAATTGGTAGTACCTACCCAAGCTTCCGCTTTTGGTAATTGATCAATGGTTTGAATACTTGGATTCTCTTTTAACAATGTAACCAAATCTTTAGTATGTTTTTTATAAACTCGATTGGTTTTTGCATAAGGAAAATGATTACAAGCTACAATAGTAGTTATTGCAATAAGACCAATGTTTGAATTTACTGATTAATTTAAAAACTGATATATTAAAACTATAAAGTCTATTCACTTTACTCTATTCACTTTACTCTATTCGCTATACTTTATTCGCTATACTTTATTCACTATACTTGGCTCTTGTTGTGATAAGCAATGAAAACTACCTAAGCCCCAAATAATATCGGTAGAATCAATGCCCACTACTTCTCTAGTGGTGAAACAAGACTGTATAATTTGCATGGCTTTATCATCCGCATCACATTTAAAGGTAGGCACGATAATATGTCCATTACTTATATAAAAATTAGCATAAGATGCGGGCAGGCTTTGACCTTCATAAATAACTTCTGCAGGCATAGGTAATTCTACAATATTTAATTGCTTACCACTAAGTAGTCGCATTTGCTTTAATTCTTTTAAATTTTGCTGCAAAATTTCATGATTGGCTGAAAGCACATTAGGCTCTACTACTGTAATAACCGTGTCCTCATTGACAAAACGAACGGTATCATCTATATGTCCATCGGTATCATCACCTACAATACCATCAGTTACCCATAACACTTGGTCTATTCCATAATAGTCAGTCAAATACTTTTCAATTTGAGCTTGATTCAAATGCGGGTTTCTATTAGGATTTAACAAACAAGATTTTGAAGTCATTACTGTTCCAGCGCCATTAAAATCCACAGAGCCTCCTTCCATAATAATGCCTGGATGAAATACCGGCAAACCCAATGCCTCTCCAATACGCGTAGGAATGACATCATCTAAATCATAGGGAGGATATTTTCCACCCCATGCATTAATGTTCCAGTCTATAATGACTTTAGGATCTACTGCATTATCTCTTAGTAAAAAAGAAGGGCCATGATCTCGGCACCAAGCATCGTTGGTTGGATGTAAATAAAACTGAACACGCTCTAAATTCACACCTGCTAATTGCAACATTTTTTGAGCAGAGTTGCGCATTTTTTCATCCACTACATTTATGCAAACTCTTTCTGTTAAAGAAACAATTTTTACAAACTCCGTATAGGAAGGATAAATACTTGCAATTTTACCTGGCCAGCTTTCTTCTTTATGTGGCCAACTTAACCAAATGGCATCATGTGGTGCAAATTCAGCGGGAAAATAATAGCCTAAGGATTTTGGAGTAGCGTTGGTCATTTTATATTAGTATGTCTGCTTAATTTTATTTGTTTGTTTTGTTAAACTTGAATCTTATTTATAATTTAAAGTATAAATTTCATGCATTTATTACTCAGCCTCTTCGTCTAAATATCTTTTAGTAATTGGTGCATAAGAATCAATACGGCGATCGCGTAAAAATGGCCAGTGTGTTCTATAACTATCGGATTTTTCTGTATCTATATCAATTACCGCAACTTCTTCATTATCATGAGAAGCTTCGTATAATAAAGTTCCAAAGGGATTACTTACAAAACTACCACCCCAGAATTTCATTAAGCCCTCTTGTTCTAGTCCTACTCTATTCACACTAATCACTGGCACTCCATTGGCAACAGCATGACTGCGTTGTATTGTTTGCCATGCGTTGTATTGTTCTTTGTTCGTGGCTTCGTCTTGTGCAGTAGCCCAACCAATAGCAGTTGGATAAAATAACATTTCAGCACCCATTAGTGTAGTAATTCTTGCAGCTTCTGGATACCATTGATCCCAACATATTAAAACACCAATAGTGGCAAATTTTGTTTTGAAAACTTTATATCCTAAATCGCCGGGGGTGAAATAAAATTTTTCATAATAAGCAGGGTCATCTGGGATATGCATTTTACGGTACTTACCTAAATAAGTTCCATCGGCATCTAAAACCGCAGTCGTATTATGGTATAAACCCTCCGCTCTTTTCTCAAATAAAGAAGCTATAATAACCACCCCTAATTCTTTGGCTAAAGCTGCTAAAGTATTACTAGTTTCACCTGGAATGGGTTCTGCTAATTTAAAATTTTCATAGGCTTCTACATCACAGAAATAAAGTGAAGTAAATAATTCTTGCAAGCAAATAATATTGGCTCCTTTTTTAGCTGCCTCTCTTACTTTTTCAATTGCTTTTAAAGTGTTGGCAGCCTTTGATGCCTCACAGCTCATTTGCACTAATCCTACTTTAACAATGGCCATAATATTAAATTATAAAGGGATAAAAATATTTTTAGGTGGTCTTTTGAATAATTGCCTCAAAACTACGAATACCTAATAACTTTTGGGTAATAAAACCTTCTGC
>JBEGKS010000143.1:0-10090 GCA_041183945.1 Bacteroidota bacterium
GGATGATGAAGAAGAAGAAGAAGAAGAAGAAGATTTATCTCAAAAAATGAAACAAAATAAAAAAAATAAGTTAATTAAGCCGAGTCAAAATTTATATAAAGTTGAAGAGGCTGGCTATTATGCGTTTAGCGGAAGAAATCAACAGCAAGGAGATTTATCTCTTGTTATAGAAGTTCTGAAGCATAGCGAATCAGAAGGTATTATAAAAGAGCTCAATGATAAAGTAGATGATGAAAACTTTGAAGAATTAGGCGACGAAGATTTACCGGTTGAATTAGTAGTAAACAAGAACAGCGCCAATACGCCACATACTTATAAAGCGGTTGATGGTAAGGAAAACATTCAGGCCTTAGTGAAAGAATTACTTTTACAAAAATCCTGCCTTCAAAAATCTATTCGGCGGCGAGCTCCTCTTCCTATATTCCTATTGCAAATGAAGCGGAGGCTAAAAAAACATTGGCATTATTTGAACCCTTATTTAAAAACAAAGACATTGTTTGGATTGGACAAAACTTAAAATATGATTTTTTAGTCTTGAAGTGGTATGGGGTGGAACTATTGGGTAAAACATTTGATACCATGCTGGCGCATTATGTAATTGAGCCAGAAGGCAGGCGCAGTATGGATTTGCTAAGTGCACAGTTTTTGGGTTACGAGCCTATTTCTATTACCACGCTTATTGGTAAGAAAGGGAAAAATCAGGGCACTATGCGCGATGCTCCTCTGGACCAGGTAACAGAATATGCCGCAGAAGATGCCGATATAACTTTTCAATTAAAAAATTGTTTTACGCCTTTAATTAAAAAACGCGGTGTAGAAAAAGTATTTAATGAAGTGGAAAACCCACTGGTGCGTGTTTTAGTTGATATGGAATATGAGGGTGTGAAAGTAGATATAGATTTTTTAAACGAATACAGTAAGGTTTTAGAGGTTGATGCCAAGATTAGTGAAGAGCGTGTTTATGAGCAAGCAGGTGTTCGATTTAACTTAGCCTCTCCAAAACAATTAGGAGAAGTGCTATTTGATATTTTAAAACTAGATGCGAAGGCAAAGAAAACCAAGACCGGTCAATACGCAACAGGAGAAGATGTTTTACAAAAAATGGCGGCCAAGCATAAAATTGTGGACGACATTTTAAACTTTAGAGAGTTAACAAAATTAAAATCTACCTATGTCGATTCATTTTCAGAATTAATTAATCCAAAAACCGGCCGCGTGCATACTAGCTATGCGCAAGCAGTAGCGGTTACAGGAAGATTAAGTAGTACGAATCCAAACTTACAAAACATACCTATTAGAACAGAGCGTGGTAGAGAAATTAGAAAAGCCTTTATTCCTCGTGAGAAAGGTCGTGTGCTTGTAAGCGCCGATTATTCTCAAATAGAATTAAGAATTGTTGCAGCAATTAGTGGTGACCCAAATATGTGCGAGGCTTTTAAACTAGGCAAGGATATTCATACGGCCACTGCTGCTAAAGTATATGGAATTAATGAAGCAGATGTAACTAAAGAAATGCGTTATAAAGCCAAGAGTGTAAACTTTGGAATTATTTATGGACAAGGGGCTTTTGGTTTAGCAGAAAATTTAAATATTTCAAGAACAGAAGCAAAAGAAATTATAGACAACTATAAAAAAGAGTTTCCTGGAATTCAATTATATATGGATGGGCAAATTAACAATGCCAAAGAATTGGGCTTTGTGGAAACGCTTATGGGAAGAAGGCGCTGGTTAAGAGATATCAATAGTAGTAATTTTACCGTGCGTGGTTTTGCAGAAAGAAATGCCATCAACTCTCCTATTCAAGGCTCTGCTGCTGATATGATTAAACTGGCCATGATTAAAATTCATGGTGAGATGAAAAAAACCAATTGGGAGTCTAAGATGATTTTACAAGTACATGATGAACTAGTCTTCGATGCGGTAGAAAAAGAATTGCCGGCCCTAAAAGAACTTATATTGAAATGTATGAAAGAGGCGATGGCGCTTCCTAATGGCGTACCTGTTGAAGCGGAAGTGGGTGTGGGGAAAAATTGGTTAGAGGCGCATTAAAATTTACCTAGTTCTGCTTACCTTCTTTATTTATTTTGCTTATTTCTTTTTATACACCGGCACAGTGCTGCAAGGCTCTCCGTACATAATGCTTTTTACCACCGGTCTTAGCTTCTGTGTAATCGCAATATAGGCCGACTCTCCAATAGGTATATCTCCGCAGCCCTTAATAACTACTCTTTGATCATTGTATTCATTAATATTAAGGCTGCCAATATTTTCAAGAACTAATTGTTCTCTTACCTTATTTTCATCTCCAAAATAAACTGCTTTAGCAAAAGGGTTTAGGGCAGATACAATTAACATATTCGCCCACATTGGAATAATAGCATCTGCTGAACAAATAATGCCCACTATCTTATCTTGATAAACAGTCCAGTCGGTTGTTAAAAGTGCTGCACGAAATTCTTTTTCTTTTAATATAAGCTCCATATATAAATAGGGCTTTATATCAAACACAATAATTTCGTTGCTTGGAAGTAAACTCGCAAGATCAATGGATAGTATTCCACTTTCCGCCACCTTATTGTTAAACAATTCGGCCATAGAAATTATTTAATACTAGTAAAGCGATCTAAACATCATGCCTCTTGTTCTTTCTAATAATTCGTCTTTAAAGAAACTAGGGTCTTGGTCTGCTTGTTTTGCAGCAATACCATTTACGCTAACAGCGTAAACGCCTGTATTGGCAGCAATGGGTTCGCTTACTTTATTAATTAAGGCTTTATTGAAAGCAGCTCCTACTAATTTAGGTTCGTTGCCAAGTCCAGTAATCATTGAAAAGCTAAAACCAATACTGTCTGCTCTTTGTACAATCGCATTTGCACCTGCGGCAATTGCTTCAAGTGTTTTACCTTTTATAGTAGCTTTAATTTTTTCTGCTTTCTTTTTGTCTCTAATAATACCTTCTACTTGTGGTCTTGCGGCGGTAACGCTTGCTAAACCTTGTTTTTCTTCAGCAGTAATTACAGCAACCACATAATTGTCTCCTAGTTCAAATGGTTCTGAAACATCGTCTACGTCGTTTTCATATACCCATCTTACAATATTTCTTGCAGTACCAATTCCTTGAATGTCAAAATCATTTGCTTTAATGCCCACGGCAGGAATAGCTTGTTTTGCTAATTTAACTGCAGAAGCATTAAAAGACTTAATATCCTTACTACCTGAAGCAAATTGTGCTGCAGCTGTTGAGGCCGCATTAATAGTTTCATTGCTTGGCATTACCATTTTAGATAAATAAGCAATTTTATACGCAGGTCCTCTTGTTGTTTGATTTAATACTTCCATGTAGTGATAACCAAAATCTGTTTTAACAACAGCCTTTGTGCCTACTGGATTGTCGAAAGAAAAATCATTGAACGCAGGAACCATTTTCGCCTGAGGGAACATTTCATATTTTCCACCAGTTGCTTTACTTCCAGCGTCATCTGAATATTTAGCCACCATCTCGTCAAAAGACGCGCCACCTCTAATAGCCAAGCTAATACTATCTGCTAATTTTTTAGCAACACTGTCGTCTCTAACTTGTTGACCATTTTGTGGATTCACCGTTGCAATTAATATATGTCTAACGCTTGCGCTATCGGGCCATTGTTTAACACCTAATACTTTTGCAATTGTAAAGTTTCTTCCATCTACATAAGGGCCATAAACACCACCCACACCTACATTTAATACAGAATCCTTTTCTGGTATTTGAAGTGACTTTTTGCTAATATAACTATCATAATAAGGAATCTCTGTCCCCACCTTGTTTAAAAACTTAGCGGTCTCTGTGCTGTTTTTAAATTCTTGTTTATAAGATTCAATGTCATTTCTTGCTGTGATTGAATCGGCAGCAGAAGGTGCAGCGCTAAATCCTACAAAAGAAATATTGCGGCTCGCTTCTTCTACTTGGTAAGCGGCGGCGTTTTCTTTTAAATAAGAAGCAACATCCTCATCACTTACTTTTATAGTGCTATCTACAATGGTGGTGTAGGGTATGCCTACAAAAGAAATGCTCGCAATTGCGTTTGCTTCCGCATATTGTTTTTCAGCCAACCATTTTGGAACCTGTACGCCCTTTACCACTAATACCTGATATTTATTTCTTAATCTATTTTCAATAGAAGGTTCTATATATACTTTTTCAATTTGTTTTACTTGCTCTACGTTTTTGCTCTTTTTAATTTGAGCTACCGCTTGCTTCGCTTCGTTTACTTTAAACTCGCCTGTTGCCTGGTCGGTAAATTCTTGTTTAAATGGAGATTCATTTCCAAATAAAACATCAGATAATTCTTTTGTACCCACAGATAGGCCTAATTTATTTTCTTCATCTTTTAATAAAAGACGATCTACTTCTTGATTCCATAAATAACCAATCAATTGCTCTCTTTTTACACCTTGTGATGCATAGTTCTGCAATTGCAATTCTAGTTTTTCCTCAAACTCTATTTTATTGATAGTCTGACCATTTACTTTACCTAGTGTTGTGATATCACTAGCGCCTCTTTTTCTACCAATTCCATCTTGCAGGATAAAGGCAATAAGGGCAATTGCAATAATACCAAAGATGATCCAAGCACCTCTTTCTCTAATGTTCTGAATAATTGACATATATATATAATTATAGGAGGGCAAAAATAATGTTTTCTATCAAGTAAAAGGGGGTCTGAACTTAGTTTTTGAGCATATTTAAGCAGAAAGGGGGTATAAAAAACTAACATAGGCTAAGTGGATAATTAAATATTTCGGGGATATCTATGGTTTTGGGGTGAATAAACCTGCATAAAAAAGAATAACCTTATTGCACTTCTATAATTTTACAATTTCTACGCTAATAACCCCGTATTTATACCCGTTAATTAACAGTGTGTAAGCTGTGTATTATTTTATAAAGTATATAATAATCTATATTTAGATAATATAAGAAAACCAATATAACCCTTACTGGTATTGTATTTTAAGAAATTAAATATATATATTATACAAAAAAAGTAAATAGTGTATAACTAAGATATTAAGATATACACAGGCGTAATAGTATTAGTTTATTTATATAAATGTATTAATACTTAATACTACAATAGAAATGCACATATTGCTTTTTAACCGATCAATTAAAATAAACTACTTTTATACCGAACCAGTAAAACCTGTTTCTTTCCCTTTAAAACAATCAAAAAATGCATTTATATACCCCCGTTTTAGCTAAAATAAATACTTTAAAAATTAATTTAAAAAAATACTAAATTTATTACTAAATAAATAATTAATTGATAATCAATAAATTAAATCAAAAAAAGTCAATCATTAATATAAAAACTAAGCTAATTAGTAAAAAAATACTAAATATTTTAGTTTATTAACAATTTATCCCTACCTTCACATAAATATTTAAAGAAAAACATAAAACGACTAACCATGAGTAACCCAAACGTAGAAAAATTAAAAGCCTTAAAATTAACCATTGATAAAATCGACAAAGATTATGGTAAGGGTAGTGTGATGATGATGAATGAAAGAAGTCAGGAACCACAAGAAGTAATTTCTACTGGATCCATAGGCTTAGATACTGCGTTAGGAATTGGCGGTTTACCAAAAGGAAGAATTATTGAAATATACGGACCAGAATCTTCTGGTAAAACAACAGTAGCAATACATGTTATTGCAGAAGCACAAAAGAAAGGTGGAATGTGTGCAATTATTGATGCAGAACATGCATTCGATAGCGCCTATGCAAAAAAATTAGGAGTAGATGTAGATAATTTATTAGTCTCTCAACCAGACTATGGCGAACAAGCTTTAGAAATTGCAGACCGTTTAATTTTATCTGGAGCAATTGATGTACTAGTGATAGACTCAGTAGCAGCGCTAGTTCCAAAGAGTGAGTTAGAAGGTGAAATGGGTGATAGTAAAATGGGATTACATGCAAGATTCAACTATTAATAAAACAAATACTATTTGCATTTTTATTAATCAGCTTAGAGAAAAAATTGGTATTGTTTTTGGTAATCCAGAAACAACTACAGGAGGAAACGCTTTAAAATTTTATGCTTCTGTTAGATTAGATATAAGAAGAATGGCACAAATTAAAGACGGCGATGAAGCAATAGGAAATAGAGTAAAAGTAAAAGTGGTAAAAAATAAAGTAGCCCCTCCTTTTAGAGCCGCAGAATTTGAAATTATTTTTGGAGAAGGAATAAGTAAAATTGGAGAAATTATTGATATGGGTGTAGAACTAGAGATTATACAAAAAAGCGGAAGCTGGTTTAGCTATGATAGCAACAAACTAGGACAGGGCCGCGATTCAGTAAAAACCATTTTACACGATAATCCAGAAATGGCGAATGAAATAGAAGCAAAAATTAGAGCCAAAATTGCATTAAAAGCAGAAGAGGCCGCTAAATAAAGATTTTAAAAGAAAGATTTTGAAAGATTTTGGTTTTTTAGGGTTAGTTAGTATAAACCGCATCAATTATGGTGCGGTTTTTTTATATTTATAAAAAAAAGAGTGATATCTATTTTAAAACTTTTTATTAGAGCTGCGCTCTGGCTTTTTTGCGCAGAAATAAATACAAAGAATAAATATTTATTAAAAACAAACGGGCCATTATTAATTATTGCCAACCACCCCAACTCTTTTTTAGATGCTATTATTATTGGCTCTAGATATAATAGAAGAGTTCATTTTTTAGCAAGGGGCGATGTATTTACTAAAAGACACCACCGCTTTTTATTAAAGCTATTAAATATGATCCCCGTGTATAGGCTAAGAGAGGGAAAAGAGTTCTTACACCTTAATGAATATGCTTTTGTAGAATCTGCAAGGCTATTAAAAAACAAGGAAGCCGTTTTAATATTTATTGAAGGAACCTGTTTAAATACCAACCAAATTCAACCTTTTAAAAAAGGAACCGCCAGAATTTTACAAGGATGTCATGCGGAAAACCTGTTTCCTCAAATTCATCTTGCGGGCATTTCTTATAATAATTTTAAAGGCATAGGAAAAAGAGTAAATCTTTGTTTAGATACATTTACCCAAGACAAGCCAATAATAACAGCGAAAGATAGGGTAGATTTTAATAACCATGTCTTTTTAAAACTATCTACATTAATTCTTCCTACCGCCCACACGCCCCATATCAAAAAAAATGCGCTTTATTATTTTAACAAGCCCTTTTATCATTTAGTGTATGCATTTGTAGATAAAAAAACAAAGGGCACTGTATTTTTTGATTCTGTTTTGTTTGGTGTATTATTTTTCCTATACCCCATATACCTAATAGTAATAATATTCTTTTTACAATTTATTAGCATACCACAACCAATAATTTTTGGTACCTTGGGCTTGTTGTTTTTATTAAGAAATCAAACCATGTCCATTAGCTAATCTTTCAAATTAATTATTATGGCAAACAATATGAGAAGGCTTGAAAAGAGAAAAAAAATTGCACTTATAGCGCACGATAATAAAAAAAAGGATTTAATAGAGTGGGCTGTATATAACAAAGCGGCTTTAGCTAAACATATACTTGTAGCTACTGGCACAACAGGCAGGTTAATAGAAGAAGCCTTAGACCAGCCCGTAAAAAAATTATTAAGCGGACCTCTTGGAGGAGATCAACAAATTGGGGCCATGATTGCCACAGGAGATATTGATGTTATCTTTTTCTTTTTTGATCCCATGGAAGCACAACCCCACGATAGTGATGTGAAAGCCTTATTAAGACTGGCCGTTGCCTGGAACCTACCCATGGCCTGCGATAGAACCACCGCCGATTTTTTAATGACCTCTCGTTTTATGCAAGAGGTTTATGAATATAAACTTCCAGACTATACCCATTATTTAAAAAGAAATATTTAATTTATAACGCCTTAATACTTTTCTATGAAAAACATATTTTTTAAAAAAACAATTACAGCAACCAGCCTTTGTTTTATTTCGTTGTTTATTGTAAGCAACCAGTCCTTTGCGCAAAATATAATACTTGGCTTTAAAACTGCCGATAAACAAAATAAAATTGAAAAAGATTTTGACGCACAATTAAACGCGGCTAGAGTTGGACAAAACATAAAACTACTTTCTTCTATTCCACACCATGTGGGATCTGTTGGAGGAAAATTTGTATCTGATCAAATTGTAAAAATATTTAAAGACGCTGGTTGGGAAACCAAAACAGAAGTATATCAATTAATGTTTCCTATGCCTCTTACGCGTGTACTTGAAATGTCGGGCGCCACTAACTATAAAGCAAAACTAAAAGAAACACCACTTAAAGAAGATGCTACTTCTAATCAAGCCGATCAGTTACCTACTTATAATTGTTGGAGTGCTGATGGAGATGTAACAGCCAATTTAGTTTTTGTAAACTATGGTTTACCAGAAGACTATGAAACACTAGCCAAATATGGTATTGATGTAAAAGGAAAAATAGTAATTGCAAAATATGGTCGCAGCTGGAGAGGCATTAAACCAAAAGTAGCACAAGAGCACGGAGCTATTGGTTGTTTAATTTATTCAGATCCTATAGACGACGGCTATGGTGCAGGAGATGAATACCCTATTGGCGCATTTAAAAACGATCAAACTGTTCAAAGGGGTTCTATTATGGATATGGTAATTTATCCTGGAGACCCAACCACCCCAAATATTGCCTCTACTGCTAATGCACCAAGAGTAGACCATAACGATGCGGTGAACTTATTAAAAATACCGGTACTTCCTATTAGTTATGGCGACGCTGCTCCTTTATTAAAAGATATGGCAGGCCCTGTTGCACCAAGAGAATGGGGCGGCGGACTTCCTTTCACTTATCATATTGGTCCAAGTAAATCAACGGTGCATTTAAAATTAGCATTTGATTGGAAACTAAGACCCGGCATTAATGTAATTGCGACTATTAAAGGATCTGAATTTCCCGATCAGTGGATTGTGAGAGGTAATCACCACGATGGTTGGGTAAATGGCGCAGCCGACCCTATTAGTGGTATGGCCGCTGAATTAGAAGAAGCCATTGCAATTGGTGGATTATTAAAACAAGGATGGAGACCTAAAAGAACACTAGTGTATTGCGCTTGGGATGCAGAAGAACCGGGATTAATGGGTTCTACAGAATGGGTAGAAGACCATGCGGCAGAATTACAAGCGAAGGCGGTGG
Organism: Bacteroidota bacterium; assembly: GCA_041183945.1. Lineage (GTDB taxonomy): Bacteria > Bacteroidota > Bacteroidia > Chitinophagales > Chitinophagaceae > Sediminibacterium. The sequence continues at coordinate 9,192 of JBEGKS010000143.1, forward strand.
CTTATATAAATTCAGATGGAAACGGAAGAGGCTTTTTAGGAGCCGAGGGTTCACATGCATTCTCTCCCTTAATTACTGAAATTAGTAAAACGGTTATTGACCCACAAACAGGTGTAACGGTTTTTGAAAGATCAAAAGCAGCAAGAGCAACTAGTGCAAGTGGAACGGCTGCAAAAAAAGAAGCGTATGCATCTACTAATTATCCTTTAGGTGCAATGGGATCTGGCTCTGATTATTCTTCCTTTATACAACACTTGGGAATACCTTCTTTAAATATTGGATTTGGTGGTGAAGATGATGGAGGAGAATATCATTCTATTTATGATTCTTATGATATGTATAAGAGATTTAAGGACCCCACCTTTATTTATGGAGTAACGCTTGCACAAACAGCAGGAAGAGCCGCACTAAGACTAGCAGATGCCGATGTTTTACCATTTGATTATACAGTGCTTCATTCTACTATTAAAGGATACATCTCTGAACTAATGAATAATGTAGATCAATTAAGAGAGAAGACCCTTATCGAAAATGAACTAGTTAATAAAAAAGCATATGCTTATGCGGCTGATCCCAGAGAAGCCTTAACAATACCAAAGGTTACAGCCGAAGTGCCTTATATAGATTTTTCTGCAATTTTAAATGCGCTAGCTAAATTAGAAAAAGCAGCTGCACATGTAGAAGAAATAAAAGCAAGTGGAAATGCAACACAGCTTGCTGCACTGAATTCAAAAATTTATACAGCAGAACAAAAATTATTATCAGATGCGGGTCTTCCACGCAGACCTTGGTTTAAGCATACCATTTACGCACCAGGATTTTATACTGGATATGGCGTTAAAACCGTTCCAGGCGTGCGTGAGGCCATTGAACAAAAGAATTGGGCAGAAACCAAAGAA
>JBEGKS010000144.1:0-4193 GCA_041183945.1 Bacteroidota bacterium
CAACAAGGGAATATGGAAAGCAATGGAAAGTATATCGACCGCAATGGAACGGCTGTAAATTATAGCACAGGTCCAGTTATTTGGGGAGAGCCAGGCACGAACGGCCAACATGCTTTTTATCAATTAATTCACCAAGGTACTTTAGTGATTCCTTGTGATTTTATAGCACCTGCCATTAGCCACAACCCTATCGGTGATCATCATGATAAATTATTAAGTAATTATTTTGCACAAACCGAAGCCTTATTAAACGGAAAAACAAATGCGGAAGTTGTTGCAGAATTAACGGCTAGTAAAAAATCAGAAAAAGAAATCGAATTCCTTACTCCTTTTAAAGTATTTGCAGGTAATAAACCTACCAACTCTTTTTTAGTAAAGAAAATTACACCAAGTACCTTAGGATTTTTAATAGCCACTTACGAACATAAAATATTTACACAAGGGGTAATATGGAATATATTTAGTTATGACCAATGGGGTGTAGAATTAGGAAAGCAACTTGCAAATAAAATTTTACCTGAATTAGAAAATAACGAAGCTGTGAACAGCCACGATAGTTCTACCAACGGATTAATGAACCAATATAAAAATTGGAAAAAGCAAGCCTAATGTTAGCTGAAATTCAAATAAGAAATATTGAACCCTCCGATAATGTGGCCATTGCTTCCGTTATTAGAAATGCCTTAGCTGAATTTGGTGCCAATAAACCAGGTACTGTTTTTTTTGATCCTACCACCGATCATTTATTTGAATTATTTAAAGCCCCTGGTTCTGTGTATTATGTGGCTGAAAAAAATGGAATTATTTTAGGAGGTTGTGGCATTTTTCCAACGGAAGCCTTACCCGAAAAAACTTGTGAGCTTGTAAAATTATATTTAGATAAAGCTGCAAGAGGCACTGGTCTTGGGAAAGCCTTATTATTAAAAGCAATGGACTGGGCAAAAAATAATGGATATGAACAAGTGTATTTAGAATCTATGCCTGAGCTTTCTAAAGCAGTTAGTATTTATGAAAAGGTAGGCTTTGAAAAATTAAAGCATTCCTTAGGCAATAGCGGACACTGTGGTTGTGATATATGGATGCTTAAAAAATTATAAAGTACTTACCATTTTTCTACCTCTTCCCCACTTAAATTATCTCCTTCACTTGCTTTTGTATCTCTCGCTTCTAAAGGTTTTTTCTCTGTAATTTCTATTGGGTCTTTATCTTCATTTGCCTCTTCAATTGCTGGACTAGGTTTTACTTCAGGTGATGAAGCTTGAAGGGGCTGTTCTTGTGATGGAGATGAAGGTGTTACGCTTGCATCAAACGCTTTCGCGTTTTCTTCAGACGCATTCGCGTCTTCTGGATTGTATGCTTCGTCATGGTTGAACGCATCAAAATCAAAATCGGGCATCAATTCTGTTTTCACAAAATCAATAGCTTCGGTAACTGCTTTAATAAATTTATTAAAGTCTTCCTTGTAAATAAAAACTTTATGTCTATCATAACCATTATTATCAAAACGCTTTCTGCTTTCTGTAATAGTTAAAAAATAATCGTTTCCACGGGTTGCTCTTACATCAAAGAAATAAGTTCTTCTCTTGCCTGCACGCACACGGGTACTATAGACACTCTCAATTTTTCGGTCGTTGTTGTTTTCGTATTGCTCTTGTTCCATATTCCTTTACTATTATTGTTCTTAAAAATATAAAATGTTATTGAAAAAGTAAAATTTTCAGGCTATTTTAATGCTGTTCTTGGGTCTGTTGAACCTTATATAATTCAGCATAGAGGCCATTTTTAGCTAACAAACTATCATGGGTGCCCATTTCAGCAATTTTACCGTCCTCTATATAAATTATAAGGTCGAATTGAAAGCTATAAAATATACGGTGCGTAATAAAAAGGGCCGTTTTGTTTTGAATATAGCTTTTTAAGTTAGACAAAATAATTTGTTCTGTATTCGCATCCACCGCACTTAAGCAATCATCAAAAATATAAATATTGGGCTTCTTTAATAAAGCACGGGCAATGGCCACTCTTTGCTTTTGACCTCCACTTAAAGTTGTGCCACGCTCTCCTACTAAGGTCTCAAATTGTTTTGGCAAATTATTAATTTCATTTAATACATGCGCCGTTTGAGTGGCTTTGATAAGGTCGTCATGCGTAAAACTAGCATCTACCCCAAATCGAATATTATTTTCAATAGAATCACTGAATAAAAAAACATCTTGTTGCACATAGCCGATTTCTTTTCTTAACTGATGCGTGTTAATATTGTTCACATCTACCCCGTCTATTTTTATAGTGCCGGAACTAGTTTCATACATTCTAGTAATTAGTTGCGCAATAGAAGTTTTTCCAGCACCGGTCTTACCTAGTATTAAAACTTTTTGGCCTGCTTTAATTTTTAAATCAAAATTATTTAAAGCATGTATACCAGAATGTGAATACACAAATCCAACATTATTAAATTCTATATTACCTTCAAAAGAAGGAACGAGCTTTGTATTTTTTGTAGAAATAACGGGAACAATAGATAAAAATTCATTTAATCTTTTTTGAGAGGCTGCCGCACGTTGAATCATACTAGCTGTCCAACCAATGGCACTCACAGGAAAAGTAAGCATGTTAATATAAATCACAAACTCAATTACAGTGCCCACTTTTCGAGGGTCTTTTAAGGCTTCTAAGCCTCCTAAATAAATAGTTAATAAAGTACTTAGTCCAATCATCAATGCCATAGTGGGCGCGTAAAAGGCTTCCACTTTAGCAAGACTTACTGCATTTTTACGGTATAGCTCACTATTGGTTTTAAAAAAACCGAGCATTGCTTTTTCTTGTACAAAAGATTTTATCACCCTAATACCAGAATAAGATTCCTGTGCGTTGGTGGTTAAATCGGAAAGTTGTCCTTGTATTTCCTCACTCTTTTTATTAATAATACTATTCACAAAATAAATAGTAATAGCTAAAATGGGAAGAGGCGCTAGTACATATAAACTAAGGCGAACATCTTTACTAAACATATTGTACAAACAAAAGCCAATTAAAGAAACCAAATTAATCAAATACATGAGTGAAGGTCCTGTATACATTCTTACCCTACTAACATCTTCTGTAATACGGCTCATTAAATCACCTGTACTATGGGTCTTATAAAATTCAGTATCTAATTTTTGATAATGCGCATAGACCTGATTTTTTTGATCAAATTCAATATGCCTACTCATTACAATAATGGTTTGACGCATAAAGAACATAAATACACTTCTTACAATAGCCAAAACAAGTATGGTAACACTACAAAAGGTAATTAACCAAGCAAAGCTAAAATTGTTGCTTGCGCTTAAACCACTAATCCAATTGACAATGATTTCATTGTGTAATGAAGGTGCTGGTTTGCCCCCAGGAAGTTTAGCTTGAACCAAACCCACCACATATCCGGTAATTTGGGGGGCTAAAACGGCCAAGTAATTGGTCGCAATAACCAGTAGAATTCCAGTAAAAAACCGAAACCTATACTTCCAAAAAAACACATTTAAAGCCGACAATTCTTTCACCTAGTCCTTTTTTGTAAAGATACATGGTAGTCAATAAATTAGAGCAATTGTTTAAGGCCAATAAATACAAGTATTTTTTGCATAATTGGGTTTCCCTTCCTACATTTGCCGCGGAGAGTTGGCAGAGCGGTCGAATGCGGCAGTCTTGAAAACTGTTGACTGTAACAGGTCCTGGGGTTCGAATCCCTAACTCTCCGCAGAATGAACAAAAAAAGGGGCTTTTAGCCCCTTTTTTAATGCCCAAATGTGAACGAAGTGAGCAAAATGTTGAGGGAGCATAAAAATGAAGCTTGCTTCGATTTTGATGCAAACGAAGCATTTAAAATGGCGCAGCCATTTGCTTTTGGGCATTAAAAGAATGGCTATTCACATTTTTGTTCATTCTAGCCCCACCCAAGGATCACCGACCGAAGGGAGGTAATCCTTGGGTTAATAAATTTGTTATAAATTTACATTTTATAAACCCTGACAATGGAAAAGTTGAATAATATAGAATCAATAAAATTTACAAAAGAAACTCTTTTGATTACAATTGATAATATTATGCATAATGACCCTTTGACGGATAACATGCAAGTTCCAATCAGCATGAATAGACAAACGGGAGTAAATTCTGGCTTTACTAATATGAATAATAACAATAATAAT
>JBEGKS010000145.1:0-4188 GCA_041183945.1 Bacteroidota bacterium
ACAGTAATCAGTATTATATAGTATAAAACATATTGATACACGTTTAAGTTGACAGTTAAAAAAGCAATCAATATGTTTAATAATATAAGTTTGATAATAAGGGCCGTATTCGGTTGCACTGGGTCTGGGCATATTTTATTTTTATTCGTTTAATGTTAGTTGAAATTTTTACAAATCAAATTGTATGCCTTGCGCTAATGGTAAATTATTGCTCCAGTTAATAGTATTGGTTTGTCTACGCATATAGGCCTTCCAAGCATCTGATCCACTTTCTCTACCACCGCCTGTTTCTTTTTCACCCCCAAAGGCGCCACCAATTTCAGCACCACTGGTTCCAATATTAACATTGGCAATACCGCAGTCGCTTCCACTTTGTGATAAAAATAATTCAGACTCTCTCATATTAAGTGTCATAATCGCAGAAGATAATCCCTGAGGCACGCCGTTTTGAATGGCAATGGCTTCTTCTAATTTGGAATACTTCATCACATATAAAATAGGAGCAAATGTTTCATGTTGTACAATAGCATAATGGGGTAGTGCTTCTGCAATACAAGGTTTTACATAACATCCACTTTCATAACCCTTGCCTTCTAATACACCACCTTCTACTAAAAATTTGCCCCCTTCTTTTTTACAAGCTTCAATAGAATTCAGATACATTTTTACAGCTTCTTTATCTATCAACGGGCCCATATGATTTTTTGAATCCAAGGGGTCGCCAATTTTAATTTGCCCATAAGCCTTGGTTAATTTTGCCACAAAACTATCGTATACTTTTTCATGTATAATTAAACGTCTTGTACTAGTACATCTTTGGCCAGCTGTTCCAACGGCTCCAAACACAGCACCAATTAAAGACATGTCTAAGTCGGCATGTTCTGAAATAATGATTGCATTATTGCCGCCTAATTCTAAAATTGTTTTTCCTAAACGCTCCGCCACTGCTGTATTTAATAATTTACCCATTCTAGTAGAACCAGTTGCAGAAACTAATGGAATGCGATTGTCTTTTGAAATCCATTCTCCTACTTCACGTCCTCCTTGAATTAAATTATTAACACCCTCTGGCACATTGTTGTCTTTAAATACTTTGGCAATAATATTTTGAATAGCATTACCACATAAAGGTGTTTTTTCACTAGGCTTCCATACTGTGACATTACCACAAACCCAGGCAAGTGCAGCATTCCAACTCCAAACAGCAACGGGGAAATTGAAAGCAGATATTATACCTACAATACCCAATGGATGCCATTGTTCATACATTCTATGTGAAGGTCTTTCACTATGCATGGTAAGTCCATATAATTGTCTTGAAAGACCCACTGCAAAATCGCAGATGTCAATCATTTCTTGTACTTCTCCTAAACCTTCTTGTAAACTTTTACCCATTTCATAACTTACTAACTGGCCTAGTGCCTGTTTTTCTTTTCTTAAAGCATCACCCATTTGACGCACCACTTCTCCTCTCTTAGGTGCTGGCCAATTTCTCCATTCTATAAAAGCAGCTTGCGCAGTCTTAATTATTTTTTCATAAGTATCTTTATCTGTACTTATAACGGTTCCTATTTCTTTATTATCAACTGGAGAAGAAGATGCAATGATTACTCCTTTACTATTATGCCAAACAGTACCTGTTGAACTTCCTTCGTTTTTCTTTTCTAGTCGAAGCTGTTGTAAAAATTCCATAGATGTATAATTTATAAATTAGCCTTTCATTTTCTCAATAAGACCCGTGGTTGAAAAACCTTCCACAATGGGGTTGATAATTACTTTTCCTCCATTCGCAATTACTTCTTTACCACCTACTACTTGGTCTACGGTATAATCGCCACCTTTCACCATTACATCTGGTAGTAATGCTTTTATTAATTCAAGTGGGGTTTCTTCTTCAAATACAATTACTGCATCCACCACAATTAAATTCGCAAGTACAAGGGCCCTGCTTTCTGTATTATTAATGGGTCTTGAAGGGCCCTTTAATTTTCTTACACTTGCATCGCTGTTTAAGCCTACAATTAAATAGTCGGCTTCTGCTGCTGCCTGCTTTAGTGAAAATAAATGTCCCGGGTGTATAATATCAAAGCAACCATTGGTAAAAGAAACTTTTTTGCCTGTGACTTTTAAGGCCGCCATCATTAACTTGGCTTGATCCACCGTCATTATTTTTTTCTCAATAGCATCTCCCGTTTTCATCTTAAATTTTTTGCTTGTTGAATAATGGAAGCAAGATTAATGCGATGCCTCCTAAAACGATAACAATAATGAATTGTGAAAACCATTGCAAAGTACCATTGGCTAATCCTAGTGTGTAATCCACTCCATTTAATTCTAATACTTTTGCCATAAAATAGGCATAAGCGCCAATACCACCTGGTGTAATAATCATACCTATGCTTGCAAAGGCTAAACAACTAATAGCAGTTTGAAAAGAACTTCCTGTTCCCTCTGTAGCATACAAGCCTACGTAGGTGGCTAATAAATATAAAAACCAAATAGCAAAGGAGTAAAAGAAAAATAAATTATGTTTTTTTAATTTAGTCGCACTCATCACACCTTCCCAAACACCTGCAATAATTTTTTGAATAGTAAGTATGGCATTTTGCATTTTTGATTTGAAAAACCAAAGCAATGCAAAAATTAAAATGAGTAGTACAGCAGTAATGATATAAGTATTTTGATTGCTGCTGCTTGCATCGCCTGCGGCATTCCCATAAGCCTTGAATTGATTCCATCCCGCTTCCACCACACTAAATTGAAGGGTTAGGGCTAGTAGGAATACAATACCTAGGCTAATGACATCAAAGGCCCTTTCAGCAACAATAGTACCTACAATTTTTTCAGCAGGTACTTTCTCGTATTTTGAAAGTAGGGTGCACTTTAAAACCTCACCTAATCTAGGAACGGCCAGGTTGGCCAAATAGCCAATTAAGACCGCTAAAAAAGTATTGATAATGGAAGGCTTATATCCAAGGGGTTCCATAATTAAACGCCACCTTAAGGCACGTACTAAATGAGAAAGCCCAAGAATAAGACCTACGGGGAAAATGATCCATAATTTTGACTTCTTTAGGGCAATGGTAAATTTATCCCATTCTTGAGGGGGAATTTGGTGTAAACTCCACCAAATCAATAAAATGCCTATAAAAAAGAAGAAGGCTATTTTAATAAATTTACTCATGGGTATTCTGGTTAAACAATTCTCTGCAATTTACGACCAATTGTCTACAAATGAAGGGGGGAGAGGGTATTTATTAGTCTTTTTTGTTGTTTCTTAAAGTCCTTACAATTACGTACCTTCGCACACTCAAACTTAGATTTGAGTTAAACCCAATAGGAATGTCTGAAAAAAAACGAATCTTATATATCGCCACAGAAATGTCGCCCTATTTAGAGCTGACCGAATTTGCTGAGGTAATTAATAAGCTCGCCATTAAAAGTAACGACAGTGGATTAGAAGTTCGTTGTATTATGCCTCGTTTTGGGGTGATTAACGAAAGGAGACATCGTTTACATGAAGTGGTTAGACTATCAGGAATCAATGTTCAATTAGACGGAGACGACTATCCTCTACAAATTAAAGTGGCTTCTTTACCAAATGCCCGTTTACAAGTTTACTTTTTAGAGAATGAAGACTTTTTCAAGCGCAAACAAATTTTTCATGATGAAACTGAAAAATGGTTTGATGATAATGCCTTAAGAACTATTTTCTTCTGCCGTGGTGCACTTGAAACAGTGAAAAAATTTGGATGGCCTCCAGATATTATTCATTGTAGTGGTTGGATGACTGGATTAATACCTGCCTATATCAAACATGCTTATAAGAAAGAACCTGTTTTCTCTAATGCTAAAGTGGTTTTCACTATTGGTCAAAATACATTTGAAGAAAAATTCAATAAAGATTTATTAACAAAGGCAATCATCAACACCAATATTAAAGACAAAGATTTAGAACCTTTCAAGGATTTAAACAATGCTGCTTTATTTAGAGGAGGTGCCACTTATGCAGATGCCATTTCTTTTGGATCTGATATTATTGATAAAAAATTAGTATCAGAATTTTCTGCTGTTAAAGGAAAAAAAGTAGTTCCTTTTAATGGATGGGACTCCGATTTAACAGAGTATTTAGATTTATACAACGAACTTGCATCTAAGTAAAGACAAATTAAATTCATGGTATCAAAT
>JBEGKS010000146.1:0-4794 GCA_041183945.1 Bacteroidota bacterium
TCATTACTTAATACAATTCTTACTGAAGCAGCTCCTTTACCTGCACCAAATACACCCACCGACATACCATAACCAATTAACATGCCGTTTTCTTTTAAGCTACCCGGAACTGTAGGACGGTTTTTCCATCCAATTTTTTCCATGCCATAAGCATAACAGTCTTTAATATTAATATCAGAGAAGGGTAATTTATTTTCTGGATTAACTGCAGTAAAGTTTTTAATTCTTAACTGAATGGGATCCATCTTTAATTTATAAGAAAGCTCATCAATGGCGCTCTCTAATGCAAAGCAACCTGTTGCTTCACCCGGACCACGCATCCAAATAGGTGTACTTACATCAAGTGGTAGTATGCTGTATTTAGTGTCTACATTTTCACAAGCATATAAAAATTTAGAAGCCTCTACAATACCTTCTCTAAAATCTTCATATTTTGAAGTATTACTAATTGCTTCATGTGTAATACCTATAAAGTTTCCAGCAGCATCAGCGCCAATACCTACTTTCTGCCAAGACTGCGGACGATAACCCACCATGGTAAACATTTGAGGGCGGGTAAGTACTAATTTTACTGGTCTATTTATTTTTTTAGCAGCAATACAGGCAGCTGCAACATGTGGCCAACTTCTTAATCCACTTCCAAAACCACCTCCTACATTTTCTGCAATCACTCTTACATTTTTATCAACCAAGCCAAAGGTTCTAGCCACTGTGGACTGTGTACTCTTAGGCCCCTGTGTTTTATCGTACAAAGTAATTTTATCCTCTCCTTCCCAATAAGCAATGGTGGCGAATAGCTCCATGGCATTATGTACTTCAATAGGAATATTATATTCTCCTTCTACAAAAAATGGTTGTTCTTTAAATTTTTTCTCAACACCTCTTTTATAATTAATGGGCGATTTTAAATTAGCAACATCTAATCTTGCTTTATCAAAATTGGTTTCAAACTTTTCAATTTCATATTCTGCTTTTACAAAACGAACAGCTGCATTGGCATTTTCAAAACTATCAGCCACAATTAAAGCAATGGGTTGACCAAAGAAGCGTACTTTATTATCATATAAAACTTTATAGCCTCTCCACTCCGAAACATTTTTAGGCCTCTCTGCTGCAACAGGATTATAACCAGGCACAGCAGGGCAATTGGCATAATATATAATGTCTAATATACCTGGCATAGCTAAGGCCTTCGTAATATCTAAATTTTTAATGCTTCCTTTGGCAATGGTACTAGTTACAAAAACTGCATAAGCCATATTAGGCAGGCTATGTTCTGCAGTATATTTTGCTTTACCGTTTACTTTGTCGGCACCATCTACGCGTTCGTCTTCGAAAAGTATTGTATTATTGATTGATTTCATAATGTTGAATTAAAACAATTAAATTTTAACACCCGTTTTAGCTACTTCTTCAATAGCATCTACAATGTTTTGATAAGCACCGCATCTGCAGATATTAGTATCCATATAAGATTGAATACTTTTTCTAGTTTTTGCATTGCCTTCTCTAACACAAGCCACAGCCGACATAATTTGTCCACTGGTGCAATAACCACATTGAAAAGCATCGTTTTTTAAGAAGGCCGCCTGCATAGGGTGTAGCTTGTCTCCATCACTTAAACCTTCAATGGTAGTAATTTTATTATTTTGATTATTCAAGGCTAGTTGAATACAAGACTTTGTTCTTTTGCCATTAATATGAATAGTACATGCACCGCACTGTCCCATCTCACAACCTTTCTTAGTGCCGGTATAGGCTAAGTCTTCTCTTAATAAATTAAGTATAGTTGTTCTTGCATCAATTTCAAGATTCATTAATTTACCATTAATAGTAATAGCTAATTTTTCTTTAGCAATAGGTAAAGGAATGACCGAGTCCACAGCAAAAGCTTTTACTAAACTAGAGGGCGTTAAATATAATGCCGCAATGGATGCCGATTTTTTTAAAAAGCCCCTTCTGCCATCATGCGAAGTACAGGGTTTCATAAGCGTAGGTTTGATGTAATTTACTAACGAAATTTTAAACAATCTTCACATTACGAGAAAAACTTTCTTCCAAAGAAATTAAGGTTTCAGTTCGCTCAATTCCTTTAATTTTTTGTAGCTCGTCATGCAAAACAAAACGAAGTTGTTGAATGTCTTTGCAAACAATTTCAACAAACATACTATAATTACCTGTGGTATAATTCACACGCACTACTTGAGGAATATTTTTTAAGGCCAGGGCCACGGTATCATACATTGAACTTTTTTCCAAGTAAATACCAATAAAGGCAATGATATCATAGCCCAACACTTTTAAATCAACAGCTAAACGCTTGCCTTTCACAATGCCCATTTCCTCTAGCTTTTTAATACGCACGTGAATGGTACCTCCCGATACAAAAAACTGCTTGCCTAAATCGGCATAGGAAACTTCAGCATCTTGCATCATGGCTTGTATAATTTGCAAATCCAGCTTGTCAAGGCTTTTGTCAATGTTCAATTTTGGGTTCATTTTAGGCTCCATATTTATATAGTTTTAAATAATATGGCAATTTATTAATATTTTTCTATATTTTAAACAAATTGATTAAAATATTTGCAAGATATAGGCATTTACTTTAGTTTTGATTTATCAAATGAGAGAAAAGATTAGATAAACCACTCAAATGATGAGTTCTTAAATACTGTGGGGTGATGAAATTTTGGCAAACATGCCTCCTCGTCTCGGAGGTGAGGATAACGGGATAAACGAAACATAGAGCCGTCTAGCAATAGGCGACCAGGGTAGACCACTCAACTTTGTGTTTTAGCTAACTGCCACATGGAGGTTCGATCCCTCCCCCTACAGCCACTCAAAAGCCTTCCTAATCGGGAAGGCTTTTTTATTTATTTGAAATAGCAATTAGTGATGTGCCTTTCTAAAGTCTATATTATTAAATATAGAAAGCCTCACTACGTCTACATTATTGAATTTATCTTTCTGATTCAATATTTGGTATACATTGGTGTACCCAAATTGAAAAATATTTTCACTATTTAAATAATAGTAAAAGCCAGCAGAGAATCTGTTTTGATCAAACGTATTGTATACAATATTTTTACCAAAATTCAAATACACTTCTTCAGAAACTACAAAAGACAAACTACCCTTTTGATAAGGGTGACTAGTTAAAGGGATATTAGATAGAAATTGATATCTAAGTCGATAGTTAAAATCATAATGATGACTAGGTACATTATTAATAGCAGTTTCTTTAAACCTTTCTTCTAGTCTTAACCACTGAAGCGTTTTTAGATGAGCTAAGTTTGTATTTAATTGCACCATCTGCCAAGGACGATATTCAGATAAATGATAATTATTAGAACCTTCATGAATTAAATCAACATAGGTTAGGGCCCCTACTAATTTTAAATTATTCTTGGTATAGTAAGTTGCGCCCAATGCTGTTTCAGTAGCTAACTCCGATTTATAGTAGTTGTCTGTTAATTTAAGTTGTAAGTCTATCCAAGACCCCCATTGTTTAGAATACCTATTTTGATTTAAGTAATCGAGCCAGGACTGTTGCCCATACTGCACTTGCCTAGTTTGCGCATTTAACTGGAATGGCCCCAAAAACAGTAGTAAAATCAAATAAAAAGTATACCTCATAGAGCAGAATAAATATTAGGGGCAGCACAATATAAGCATTATTCTATTTTTTCAATAATAGCAATTTTAGTAACTTACCTAGTCAAACTAACTTGCTTTCATTCATATAATACAAGTAAATAAATATTAATATAAATGACCACTATGTCTTATCAAAAAAACCATTCTAATCATCTTTCTATAGTAATAGTTTTCGCGTTTCTTATGTTCAATGTATTTACTATAAATGCACAAACTAAAAAAGACGTAAGTCAGTGGAAACAACTTTTTAATGGAAAAGACTTAACAGGTTGGAAACATGTAGGAGGTGGCAGTAGATATGTGGAAGAAGGTTTATTAGCAAGCAAGGGTGGAATGGGTTTATTGTATTGGGATGGTGGTAAATTTGGCAACTGTGTTATTAGAGTCGTTTACAAAATGCAAAAATTTAATAGCAATGCGGGGGTATTTATAAGAGTGCCTATTGAACCTAAAGAAGAATGGATGCCCGTTTATTATGGTTATGAAGTACAAATTGATAACCATCCAGAAACTTCTAATGAAGATGAATAGCAAAGCCCGGAAAGCCAGGACCAGATTGGAATACAATGGAAATTACTTTAGACGGTCCGCGTACTATAGTTTATTTAAATGGAGAAAAAGTAACCGACTATATCGAGGGACAACCGGTACCAGAACGTAAATTTAGTTTTGAACCTTATCCAGGTATTCGACCTAATGAAGGATATATTGGATTACAAAATCATGGAGATGAAGATATAGTGTACTTTAAAGAAGTAGCAGTAAGACCACTTATAAAAAAAGATAGAAAATAAAATATTTCAAAAATTAAAAACAGACAATATTTTTTACTAGAAACTAATTATAATTAATTCAAGCATGAAAAAAAATAAATTAGGTCGCGCCGATTTTATTAAAAAAGCCGCCATCGCCACTGCAGGCTTTTATATTGTACCAAGAAGTGTACTAGGTGGTGTGGGTTATGTTGCGCCTAGCGATAAATTAAACATAGCAGCCATTGGTTGTGGAGGAGAAGGCGACAACGATATTCAACATTTAGCCAATACACCTAATAAAAATACCAATATTGCTTTTTTATGTGATGTAGATGAAAGGCCAGCCGCTTCTAAAAGAAAACAATTTCCAAAAGCAAAGTTT
>JBEGKS010000147.1:0-4162 GCA_041183945.1 Bacteroidota bacterium
AAATCAGCAATCACTTCCTGAAATTTATAATGCGCTTACAATTGTAAGACCAGGTGGTGAAAAATTAATTCTTGAAGTGCAACAGCATTTAGGAGAAGATAGTGTACGTGCCATTGCAATGGACGGTACAGAAGGTTTGGTAAGAGGTATGGAAGTAATTGATAGTGGTAAACCCATTTCAATGCCCATCGGAGATGATATCTATGGTCGTTTATTTAATGTAACGGGTGATGCTATCGATGGCTTACCACAATTAGATAAATCAAATGGTCGTCCTATTCACGCGAACCCTCCAAAGTTTGAAGACTTAAGTACTGCAACAGAAGTGTTGTTTACAGGTATTAAAGTAATTGATCTTATCGAGCCTTATGCAAAAGGAGGAAAGATTGGTTTGTTTGGTGGTGCGGGTGTAGGTAAAACAGTATTGATTCAAGAGTTAATTAATAATATCGCAAAAGGACATGGTGGTTTATCAGTGTTTGCGGGTGTAGGAGAAAGAACACGTGAGGGAAATGATTTATTACGTGAGATGATTGAAGCAGGTATCATGAAATATGGTGACGACTTTAAACATAGCATGGAAGAAGGTGGATGGGATTTAAGCAAAGTAAATTTGAAAGAATTAAAAGAGTCAAAAGCTACTTTCGTATTCGGACAAATGAATGAACCTCCAGGAGCACGTGCGCGTGTGGCTTTGAGTGGTTTAACGATTGCAGAATATTTCCGTGATGGAGATGGTACTGGAAAAGGAAAAGACATTTTATTTTTCGTAGATAATATCTTCCGTTTTACACAAGCAGGTTCAGAGGTATCGGCTTTATTAGGTCGTATGCCATCGGCGGTAGGTTACCAACCAACCTTAGCTACAGAGATGGGACTTATGCAAGAGCGTATTACTTCAACAAAGAGTGGTTCTATCACTTCAGTTCAAGCGGTATATGTTCCAGCGGATGACTTAACCGATCCAGCGCCGGCTACTACTTTTGCGCACTTAGATGCGACAACAGTATTGTCTCGTAAGATTGCCGATTTAGGTATTTATCCTGCGGTAGATCCTTTGGATTCTACATCAAGAATTTTAACACCTGCTATTGTAGGGGATGCGCATTATGAAACAGCGCAAAAAGTAAAAATGATTTTACAACGTTATAAAGAGCTTCAAGATATTATCGCCATCCTAGGTATGGATGAATTAAGTGATGAAGATAAATTAATTGTATCTCGTGCGCGTCGTGTACAACGTTTCTTATCTCAACCTTTCCACGTGGCAGAACAGTTCACAGGTTTAAAAGGCGTATTCGTTTCTATCGAAGACACCATTCGCGGATTCAATGCGATTATGGATGGTGAAGTAGATGTGTATCCAGAAGCGGCATTTAACTTAGTAGGTACTTTAGAAGATGCTGTAGAGAAAGGAAAGAAAATGATGGCACAAGCCTAATTGCTAAAAACGATTATTTTAAAAGATTACTTTAAACTATACGCATGTTATTAGAAATTTTGACACCCGAGAAAAAGCTTTATAGCGGAGAAGTGCAAGGTGTTCAATTGCCAGGTATTGACGGGTTATTTGAAGTATTAGATAAGCATGCGCCCATGGTAAGTGCATTGGGTGTTGGGCAAGTGAAGGTCTTAAAAAAAGGACTTGCTGCTGAAACCTATGCTATCCAAGGAGGATTTGTAGAGGTGATGAATAATCAAGCCACTGTTTTGGTAGAAGGCGTTTTATAGAATACGTTAATAGCATCTTAAATGTATAGATGTTCCTAAATAATTGTCCCGGTTGCCTATGGTAGCCGGGATTTTTTTTATATTCACATAGCCTTAGTGGCCAGTACCGAACTTGAATTTATGAAAAAAACTTTTCCTGTCATTTTTGTTTTAATAGCGCTGTCTATATTGGGTATATTATTTATTCAAATATCATGGTTACAGGGTTTAATGTTTTTACAAAAAAATCAGTTATCAGATAAGCTCAATCAATCGGGCGTATTAGTCTCTAATGATGTAAGTAAAAAAATAAATAGTGGATTGTCTTTTCGTTTGCCTAAAAAGGGGCTGGGACTAAACGATGATTATCATTTACATAATTTTGAAGAAACCACCATTTCCGACATATACAACTATGACGAAATGCAAAAAAAGATAAAATTAGCATTGGATAAGTATGGTCTAAATGACCTGCCATTTGAATTTGCCATTGCCGATAAAAAAGGCAATATTGAAATGAAGAGTAAGAAATTTGAAGATGTTTTTTCAGATGAAATTAACACGCTGCAAGCAAGAATTACAGTCATGCCTTCTGATATTATGGAGCCCACAGGCCCCTTTGAAACCATAATTATAGTGGCTCCCAATATTCGCTATTATTTATTACGCTCTTTATTATGGGTGATTGTGGGAGTGGTGGTATTTATTATTGTAGTACTGGCGGCCTTCTTTATTACCATACGCTCTCTTATGACACAGCGAAAGTTAGTAGAGATTAAAAGAGACTTCATTAATAATATGACCCATGAGCTTAAAACGCCATTGGCCACTATCTCTTTAGCAGTAGATGCTTTGAAAAGCACCAAGGTGAATACCGATCCTAAGTCGGTAGATTATTTTAGTAATATTATTAAGGAAGAAAATATAAGAATGAACAAGCATGTAGAAACTATTTTGCAAGCAGCTCAGTTAGACAAAAGAGAGAATGAGTTAAACAAGCAAGAAGTAGAATTGCATGATTTAATACTTGGTGTGGTGGATAGCTTTAAATTACAATTAGAAGGGAAGCCATCCAATGTGCAAACTATTTTAGAGGCCAATCCTTCCACCATTAAAGTAGATGAAGAGCATTTGCTACATGTATTATCTAATTTAATAGACAATGCCATTAAGTATTCAAAAACAGAGATAGATATTGCCATACAAACGAAGACTTTAAATAATAAAACCTGCATTCGTATAATTGATAAAGGCATTGGTATGGATGCCAATGCAAGAAAACATATTTTTGAAAAATTTTACAGAGCACATTCCGGTAATGTGCATGATGTTAAGGGTTATGGCTTAGGCATGAGCTATGTGAAATGGGTGATTGATTCACATAAAGGTCAAATCACCGTGCAAAGTGAAGTTGGCGTAGGTACTGCCATTGAAATTATACTTCCTAATTAATAAATAGCTTAATGCTTGGCCTAATATTTTGCGCTTAACTACTTTATCCCTTATACGTCTTTACTGTTTAGTCTTTCTAATGAATAGTAAAATAGCAACCATCGCCGTAACTTAAAAAACGGTAATCATTATCAATGGCATGCTGGTAAATTTTTTTCCATTTATCGCCTGTGATGGCAGCAATAATTAAAAGCAAGGTCGATTTTGGTTGGTGAAAATTAGTCACCAAGCCATTGACTATTTTAAAATTGTATCCTGGTACAATCATTAATTGAGTACTGGTAATAAGAGAATGCATTTGATGTGATTGCATCCAGCTTAACAATCTGCCAATGGCCTCTTTAACAGGTATACTGTGGTTAGCATCGCTATTGTTATTAGTGTCATAGGCATCCCATTGAACTAAGTGCAGGTCCTTGTTTTCTTCTAGGCTAGGGTTAAGTATTAATTTTACGCCTAACCAATACAAGGTCTCTAGTGTTCTTAAAGTAGTAGTACCTACTGCAATCACTGGGGTATGCTGTGCAGGGTTTAATTCTTTTTGTTTTGCGATAGCTATTAAATCTGTAAGTGTAGTAATGTTAATTTCAAAAACTTCTGCATGCATTTCATGGTCGGTAATATTGTCTGTTTTAACAGGCATGAAAGTACCGGCCCCTACATGTAAGCTTATAAAATTTATGCTACAATTTTTTTCAGCAAGAGATTTAAATATAGCATCATTAAAATGAAGACCTGCTGTAGGTGCTGCTACCGAACCTTCTTCTTTCGCGTAAGTAGTTTGATATCTATCTTTATCTTCCTCGGTGGTAGCGCGTTGTATATAAGGCGGAAGTGGAATGCTTCCAATATGCTCAATAATTTCAGAGAAGCTAATGGAATCATTGTCCCAAGAAAATTCAATTAAAAATTTTCCCTCTAATGTTTTTATTTTCTTAGCGCGCACTTTAATGGTGACCACATTATTATTTTCGGCTAGTTTATCTTTTCCTATATTTTC
>JBEGKS010000148.1:0-4112 GCA_041183945.1 Bacteroidota bacterium
ATATAAAATATAAAATTCACAAATATACACTCTAATTATTTTACTCTAATGATTTTAAAAAGGTCCCGATTTTTTCGGGACCTTTTTGTTTCAGTTTAACTTATGTGAATTTTAAAAAGAACTTTTACATTCTCGGGATAACGGCAATTACTATATCCACTAAGTCTTGTTGTCCTTTAGCTTTCTTAGCCTTTAAAATTTCTGCTAATACCCTGGTATTAAAATAAGGATCCGATTGACTGCGATATTCCTTAGGAATGCTTTCTCTAAAATTTGCAATTAAATCAATACCCTTTTTAAATTTAATGGGGTTGTTTACTTTATGCAGTAATTGTCCAAAGGCCGCTGTCATATAAAATTTCTCAGCCGACTGGTCGTTTAAAATCTCAAATTGCTTGGCAATAAAATCAAAAATACTTTCATCTCCATATTTTGCAAGTATGCCGGTAACCGAAGTATTTAATCTCTTTTTAATTTTTTGAGTGGAAGCCTTGGTGGCAATGGATAGTGCAGCAGCAGAATCAATTTTTTCAAGTGCATCTAATGCAGCGCCACTGACTATATAAGAAGAGTCTTTAGTTAAAGCAGTAAATAAATCAATATAATCTTCATTGTATAATCCTGATAAAACATCTATTGCTTGTTCTCTTACTTCGCTAGAAGGATCATTGTTGGCTAATTGTACAAATGTATTTTCTGTAGCTTCATCTAATAAACTTGGGTTATAACTTTGAATGGCCCTAGCTCTAATCACATAAAAACTATCTTGCAAGGCTGCTTTTAATACAGCCAGGGCTTTTGGATCGCTTACATTTTCTGCAGCTTCATTAATGGCCTCTAATCTATCTTCAAAATTTCTAGCATGAAAATATTGAAAGGCATACTGACTCATTGTTTTGGATTCATCCTTAAACCACAATAAAGCTTTATCAGCATCTACATTCACATTATCGGGTAGGGTGGCTGCATCAAAGTAAAAGCTATCAATTCTTTTTTTATTCCAAACCTCATAGTGATTTCTTTGGCCTGCAACATATACATCAATGCCAATAGGAAGGGTGAAAATTTTATCTTGTAATTGATTTTGTTGTACAATAATTAATACTTTTTTGGCTGTATCAATATATTTTTGTTCTATACGCACATAAGGGTGGCCGCTGCCAAAATACCATTGGTTAAAAAACCAGTCTAAGTTCTTGCCGGTTTCTTTTTCAAAAGCTTCTTTTAATTTAAGTGCAGTGCCCGTACCAAACTTATTTTCCACTAAATAAGTATGCAAAGCCCCAAAGAAGGCTTTGTCTCCCACTAAGTGGCGAAGCATATTTAAAACGCGCCCTCCTTTTTGATAGCTGACTAAATCAAAAACATCTTCACGCTCTTTATAAAAATAACGCACTAAATCTTTTTCAGCATCTGAAGGGCTGCTTAAGTAATATCTTAATCCAGTAAAATTTTCATAAGCACCCGCATCCTTACCCTTGCTATGCTCTAGCCACAGCGTTTGGCTATAATCGGCAAAGCTTTCATTCACGGTAATATTACTCCAACTCTCAGCTGTGACTAAGTCTCCAAACCAATGATGAAATAATTCATGCGCAATGGTACTTTCCCAAGCATTCCCATCTTTTAATTCACGCGCATCTTGCAGTACCATATCGTTATGCATGGTAGCAGTGGTATTTTCCATCGCCCCACTTACATACTCGCGCCCATTAATTTGTGCATACTTAGCCCAGGGAAAATCAATGCCTAATAAATCTTCATAATAAGCTATCATAGCAGGGGTATTGCCATAAATTTGGCGGGCTTGTTTTTCGTATTCCTTCTCTATATAATAACTAATCTCTTTTCCTTTATAGGTATCTTTTACTATTGCGTAGTCGCCCACGGCAAAGAAAAATAAATAAGGAGCATGTGGTAAATCCATCTTCCAAATATCTACGCGCGTGCCATTATTATTATCAATTTGTTTTACCAATAAACCATTGGAGAGACTTACATATTTACTCGGCACCGTTAATTGAAATTCTTGTGTGCTTTTTTGATTGGGCTTATCAATAATAGGTAGCCATACCGAAGTGCCCTCTGTTTCACCTTGGGTCCATATTTGTATGGGCTTAGTGCTGTCTTTACCCAATGGATTAATAAAGTATAAACCTTTTGCATCGTTAATCGCGGCACTGCCCTTGGCCTTGTATTCATTGGGCTTGGCGGTGTATTTAATATAGACAGTATAGTTATCCGAAGGCGTATAAGACTTATTTAATTGTATTTTAATAACTAGACCGTCGTATACATATTTTAAAGAACTCATTTTTTTATTCATCATTATAGCCACTTGATGAATGTCCATGCCTTTCGCATCAAGGCTTAAAGTATTTGTTGCTTTTATATGTGGACGAAGATTCAACCATACTTCACCATTTAATTGTGATTTTGTGTAATCGAAACTAGCCACCATTTTAGTATGTACTAATTCATTTTCTATAGTAGGAATACCACGGTATTCTTTTTTCCAACTTGTATCTTCTATCTCTTTAGAGTCTTGCTTGTCCTGTGCTGTAGCGTTTATGCTAATTACAATAAACAGTAAATTAAAAATTAAAAATTTTCTCATCGTTCTATTTTTTTGCATCTTCTCTGCTTCGTATTTGATGCATCTAAGTTACAATACCTATCAAATAGAATCGTTAAAATAAACTTATAAAAAAATAACTAGCTTAGCAGTATAATTAAAGATCAATGGCAAGGTATTTTCTTGAAGTTTCCTATGATGGCAGTTCCTTTGGCGGATTTCAAATTCAGGCCAATCAACAAACTATTCAAGGTGAAATAGAAAAAGCCCTGGAAACCATATTCAGAGCGCCTCTTGCATTAAGCGGTGCTTCAAGAACCGATGCAGGTGTACACGGATTGCAAAACTTTTTTCATTTCGATACCGATCTCCCTATTGAAGCAAAGCATATATATAATATGAATGCGCTATTGCCTAAAACAATTGTGGTGAAGAACATTTATTCAGTGCCTGACGATGCGCATGCAAGGTTTGATGCTATAAAAAGAGCCTATATATATAAGATACATACCCAGAAAAACCCCTTTTTAGAGGGAAGATCCTGGTATTATCCATTTCCTGTGAACATGGAACTTATGCAAACCGCAGCCCAAAGCCTATTAACCTATACTCATTTTGAGACCTTTTCTAAAAAAAATACCCAGGTAAATACCTTTGAATGCCATATTAGAAAGGCCTTTTGGGAGATGACTGAAGATGGTTATACCTTTCATATTGAGTCCAACCGCTTCCTTAGAGGCATGATTCGTGGACTGGTGGGCACGCTTTTACAGGTGGGTAGAGGGCAAATTAGCCTTGAAAAATGGCATGAAATAGTGCTATCCAACAACGAACAACTGGCCGATTTCTCTACTCCGGCCCACGGATTATATTTATCCCTAATAGAATACCCAAGTTTTTTGAAAAAAATAGTCTAGTCTAGAATGCATACTAGTATTGGGTTTGGGGTGCTAAAGCACAGATTTTGAACCTTTTGAACGTAAAAAATTACAAAATAGTATACAATATATTTGGATAGTAGCTAGGGCTGCTTATCTTTGCCGCCCGCTAGCGATAAAAGTTGCGAAACGGATTGTTCTCTGAGTCATTTTTACAGCAAAAATAAAGTCCAAAATACTTTAAAATACTTCTACCAATAATTGGTGGAACTAAATAACAGCTGTATCTTTGCCGTCCCTCTTCAAAAAAAGAGTAGCTCTTCGAAATTATATTGCCAGTTTTATGAATGATTAATTTATTATTAATTTATTTTTTTCACCATAAAGTTTGGCTATAAATATAAATGTGCCTACCTTTGCACCCCCTACGAATAATAGGGCGCAAAAAAAGCACAAAAGATCTTTGAAAGTTTGGAAACAATAGTAACTGTATTCTTGATAAAATACAGGTAAAGGTTTAAGCATCAACAAGAATTATATCAGACGTTAATTTCGATTTATTGAGATTGATAGTCAGATCAAACAACATTTACAATGGAGAGTTTGATCCTGGCTCAGGATGAACGCTAGCGGCAAGCTTAATACATGCAAGTCGAGGG
>JBEGKS010000149.1:0-7347 GCA_041183945.1 Bacteroidota bacterium
GTAATAAAAATAGATTTTTATACTTGGTATTTGAAAGCCATTAATAAACATAATAATAAAATAAACTGTAAAAAATATTTCTATCCCAATAACTAATTTTGGCAATTTTTTTACAACTTAAAAAAAAAGCATATTGACAAACAGTACCGCAGTTATTAATTTAAATATTTGATGATAATAAGGAATCTCATAACCAGATAATTCTAAATAATCCAAAAAACTTCCAACCGTTAAAAAAATTAATCTAGCTATAAAATGATACTTAAGTAGGCTCACTTTTTGACTGCCTTTTAAAAGCTCAAATATTGAAAAAATACCCAATAAGGTGATGGCAAAGGCTAGATTAGAATACATGGAGTGTAAATTATATGATATATTCAACAATGCTTATACTGTGGAACTTATATGGAATAAATAACATAAATTCGAAACATTAAACTACGTATATGAAAAAACTTATACTTGTTCTACTGCTGTTTTCTATTAAAAGCAGTCTAAATGCTCAAAAAGTTACTATTGCCGACAAAACTCCTATTAAAATGCAGGCTATAACTAATATTAATAGTGCTGGTTTACATTTAAAGGACAGCTTCACAGTTAGTTTATTTGAAGACATTATTATAGAGGGAAAACTTGTATTCACTAAAGGAAGCAAAGCAATTGCAACTATTGATGCTATTGAACCTGCTAAAACCAATGGTAGAGCAGCTAAATTAAATATTCTGTATACTATACAAGCTTCTGATGGAACTAAGATTTATTGCAAAAGTGAAAATAAAGGCCAGGGTAGTAATTTTGCCAAAAAGTCGGGCAATTTTTTTGCCACCGCTTCTTATGCTAGTGTTGGGGTAGGACTAGCTACAGGTATTATTAAAGGGAAAAATGAAGATGGCTTATATATATTTTTAGCAGGTATTGTAGTGGGGGGTATGTTCGGCATTGCTGGTTTACTCACTACTCCTTTAAGACTCATTAAAGGTGGTGAGGTGAAAATAAATGAAGGTGAAATAATTGAAACTATAGTAGACAGAGAGGTTAGCTTTTCACCTTCAAAGCCTTAAGCTAAACTACTTTATATTATTTGTTTTTTACTTATAAATAATGAATTATTTTCGAAATACCCGCTACTACTAGTTTTTTTAATTAATTTACGTAAAATTAATACTATGAGAAAAGTAATAGCCTTTATGGCCTTTGCAATGTTATTTATTATTGCAAACGCTCAAGAACCTTCTAGTTACCAAAAACCTTCCAAAGAAATTGCCGATTTATTGTTAGCCCCTCCAACACCTACTATTAGTGTAGATGGAAAAGCGCAATATATGTTAGTGATGGAAAGAAGTTTATATCCAACAGTGGAGGAATTAGGCCAACCTGAATTTAAAATTGCAGGCATGCGTATTAACCCCAATAATTTTTCTTTAACAAGACAAAATTTTATAAAGCAATTAAGCCTTAAAAATTTAGTAACAGGTAAAATGGTTTCTATTAATGGTTTGCCTAAAAATATTTCTGCTTTAAACCCTAGCTGGAACCCTTCTGAAAATAAAATTGCATTTTATAATGTTACAGCAAATGCAGTAGATGTTTGGGTAATAGATATTAAAACAAGCACTTGCAGTAAAATAAATAAAAGCCCAGTAAACATTGTTTTAACTAACAATTTAATTTGGTTAGACGATGCTACAGTATTATATAAAATTAATACACACACGGCAGCACAAATGAATAAGAAGCCTATTACACCTAAAGGGCCTACTATAGGAAAAGTGGCACCTAGTGTGACTTACCAGGATTTAATAAAATCGCCTTACGATGAATATGCTTTTGAATTTTTAGCCACTGCACAATTAGTAAAAAATAGAGCAGGTGTAGAAACTAAAATAGGTTCACCAGCAATTACAAGTTCATTAGATCTTTCTCCCGATAAAAATTATTTTTTAACCCGTACTATTAATAAGCCTTTCTCTTACTTAGTAACAGTAGGTGGTTTTGCAGCCACTATTAATATTACCGACATAAATGGTAAAATTGTAAAAACTATTGCCGACCTAGCTTCATCGGAAACAACACCTAGTGGTTATGATAATGTGCAAAATGTGGCTAGAGGCTTTGATTGGAAAGACGATGAAGCAGCTACTATTACTTATGCAATGCCTTTAGATAGTGGTATCATGAAAAAGAATGTTCCTTTTCATGATGTAGTAATGGCGCTTGCAGCTCCTTTTACAGGTAGTGCAAAAGAATTATTTAAAACAAGCACAAGATACAGCAGAACTGTATGGGGTAATGAACATATTGCTTTAGTGACAGAAATGTTGCGCAGTAAACAACAATATAAAGTAAGCAGGTACGATGCAAGTAATAATAGCTTCACTACTTTATACCAAGGCAATATGACCGATGCATATACCAACCCAGGCAGCCCTGTAACCACCAAGAATAAATTTAATCGTGATATTATTGCTATGACAAATAATGGTCAGGCTATTTTAATGAATAATACGACAGGAGCTTCTCCAAAAGGAGACTTACCTTTTATTTCTTCATTTGATTTAAATACAAAAACCAATTCAATTTTGTGGCGCTCGTCGGAAGATAATTTTGAAATGATAATGGAAGTAATTGATATTAATAATTTAAAAGTTATTAGTAGAAGAGAAACAGAAAAAGAAGTGCCTAATTATTATATTAGAAATATTAAAGACAATAGTAAAACTCAAATTACCAATTTCACGAACCCTTATTTGAGTATGGAAGGCGTGACGAAGGAAAAAATTAAATATAAAAGAAAGGACGGCATTGATTTAACCGGTGATTTATATTTGCCTAAAGGATATGATAAAACAAAGGATGGTCCTCTTCCTGCTTTAATATGGGCCTACCCAAGAGAGTTTACAAGTGCTGCCGATGCAAGTCAAATTAGAGGTAACCAACATAAATTTACCATGCTTAGCTGGGGATCGCCTGTATTTTATGTTACACAAGGCTATGCCATTTTAGATAATGCGGAAATGCCTATTGTAGCTACCTCTCCAGATAAAAAACCAAATGACGATTTTGTAAATCAATTAATTCTGAATGCCAATGCAGCTATTGATAAATTAGTTGAATTAGGCGTAGGGGATAGAAATAAAATGGCAGTAGGTGGACATAGTTATGGCGCCTTTATGACAGTAAATTTACTTGCACATAGTGATTTATTCAAAGCAGGTATTGCTAGAAGTGGTGCTTACAATAGAACTTTAACTCCTTTTGGTTTCCAAAATGAAGAGCGTACTTTTTGGCAAGCCAAGGATTTATATTTAGAAATGAGCCCTTTCGCATTTGCAGATAAAATTAAAACTCCTTTGTTAATGACACATGGCGAAATGGATGACAATACAGGAACCTTCCCTATTAATAGTGAAAGATTATATGCAGCTATTAAAGGACACGGTGGTACTGCAAGATTTGTTTACTTACCTTATGAAGCACATGGCTATAAGGGAAGAGAAAATGTATTGCATCTATTATGGGAGCAAGGAAGATGGTTAGATAAATATTTAAAGGACAAATAATATATTTTAAATATAGAATTTGAATTTAAGCTTAATAATATAAGTTAACTTTGCAAAAATTAGCCAACCAGCCAACCATTATGCAAAAATATCTATTCCTATTTTTAGCTATTATTATAGTACATACCAGTACTGCTCAAAAAACAGAAAGAAAAGGGGAATTCTATTTTTCTTGGGGATATAATAAAGAATACTACACACTTTCGAATGTCACTATTAACCAGCCTGAGTTAAAAAATAATTTTACTTTTAAAAATACTCAACTGGTAGACCACCCAGGCTGGGATGAAGGTTTGTTTACTAAAGCATTAAGTATTCCTCAATACAACTATAGATTTGGGTATTTCTTAGACAAAAACAAGGACCTAGCCTTTGAAATAAATTTCGATCATACCAAGGCTTTATTCAAAGACAACCAGCTCATTCATATGTCTGGTACTTATAATGGAGCAAGGATAGATTCTAGTTTTATTTTTACTAAATCGGGCCAGGGAGCTGCAGAAAATTATTATTACTTAAATAATGGTGCAAACTTTTTATTATTCAATATTGTAAAAAGAAAGCGTTTTAAAAATTTATCGAATGATTTTGTAGCTATTGATGGTTTAGCGAAGGCAGGTATTGGCCCCTTAATTCCACATGTAGAAAATAAATTATTTGGTAAAAATAATAAACAAGGATTTCAGTTTGGTGGTTGGAACACCGGCCTTGAATATGCATTAAGAAGTACTTTTCGTAAAAAATTATACCTAGAGTTCGCTGGCAAATTAGATTACGCTTATTATTATAACCTAGATGTTTACAAAGGCAATGCCAAACAAGGTTTTGGTACTATGGAATTTATATTAAGTTTGGGCTATACCCTACCTATGGGACCTAAAATCAATAGTGCTAAATAGCTCCAAATAGTTCTAAATAAAAAATTAAGCAGGTAAGGTTTTTTTGTACTTTAAGTACTCTTTCTTGGCATCTTTAATAAAGGCATCTTCTGAACTAGCATGGGTTAACTTATAAGAGACCCTATTTTTATCTACAGTTTTTCCTTTTACTTGATTAGGATAATGTTGCATTGAGAATTTCATTAACTCCACAATTAAAGGAATAGTACTCATACCTTTTTCAGTTAATGTATAAATAAATACTTTTTTATTAGTGGGGTGATTGTTCTTTTCAATAATGCCATCGAGTACTAATTTTTTTAAGCGATCGGCTAAAACCCTTGTAGCAATTTTTTCACGATTGTCCATTAATTCTTTATAGGTACACTTTTTTAAAAAAAGCATATTTCTAATTATGATAAGCGACCATTTATCACCTAGCACATCTAAGCCAGTGGCTATGGCACAAATGGATCTAAATTTAGTTTTAAGCATTGCTGAAATATTTATACGAAGTTAAATTAAAAACAAACTATTTCGATTTATTGTGGAAACATTTACATGAGTGGCTTTGATATATACTACCGAAATTACTTTCATATGTAGTTTAAAAATATAGGAATCAACTATTTACACATTTACATGATTAAAGTCATAGCTTAAACAAGTCTGTTACTAGAGTATATTCTAAGCTAGTTTTCGCCTAGGTTGTTCTTATAGGCGGGGCTGGAGATTCCTTCTTAGGTTGAATGGTAGTATCTTCCATCTTAATACACGAAAAAAAGAGCATAGAAATGAGTAGAAATGTTAGGATTAATTTAAATTTACTCATAGCACATATTTGAATTTAAATAAATTATTTGTCTTAAATAGTATAACCCAAAATTATAAAAATTGTTCGCCATGAAAATAAAAAACTTTTTACCTCTTTTAATCTTAACATTTTTTTATAGCCTTTTAATAAGCTGCGCTTCTAGCTCCAATAGTCCTAAAGAGAGTTTTGTGGAAGTAAAAGGTGGGAAGGTTTGGTATCGTATTAACGGATCTGGCAA
This sequence comes from Bacteroidota bacterium, assembly GCA_041183945.1. Lineage (GTDB taxonomy): Bacteria > Bacteroidota > Bacteroidia > Chitinophagales > Chitinophagaceae > Sediminibacterium. The sequence continues at coordinate 5,491 of JBEGKS010000149.1, forward strand.
CAAGCCTGCACTGGTTTTACTACATGGCGGGCCGGGCTCTTCTAGTTATGGCTTAGAAAATTTAAAAGAATTAAGCATTGACCGCCCTATTATATTTATAGACCAACTAGGTTGTGGAAGGTCTACAAGAATTACCGATACCTCTTTAATGACTATCGAAAATTATGTAGAACAACTTGAGCAAATTAGAACAGCTCTAAAGCTTGAAAACTTTTACTTATACGGCCACTCTTGGGGCACTATGTTAGGCATAGATTATTATATTAAATACCCGAAGCATATAAAGTCTATTATTTTTAGTAGCCCTTTATTTAGTACTGAAATGTGGACCAAGGACCGATTCTATTCAAAAAAATATTAGAGTGAACGAAAAAAATAAAACCTATGATAACCCAAAATATCAAGATGCAGTTACCCTTTACTATAAAAACTTTTTAAGAAGAACAGAAAGAACAAAAGGGCAGGCCGATACTGCTAAATTATTTTCAGGCTCTAATGTATATGAATTTATGTGGGGGCCAAGCGAGTTCACAGCCACTGGAAATTTATTAAAGTATGACCGTTTAGCCTTTCTTTCTACTATAAAAGTGCCTGCCTTATTAGTAGCAGGCGAGTTCGATGAAGCAAGGCCTAGCACCATTCAACATTTTCAAACTATGATTCCAGGTGCTGAATTCAAAATGATTAGAAACGCTGGTCATGCCACCATGCAGGATAATAAAGAACAATACCTTGCCACTTTGAAATCATTTTTAGATAAAGTGGATAAGTTGCAGCAATAAAATTATTACACTTATTTAATTAAGCCATACACCAACACTTGTCCAGAGAAAGTGGCTAAATAAACACGGCCGTTGGCAATAGTGGGTGAACAAAATTTTGCAAAAGAAGGAACAAAGTCTCCTGGATTATTGCTGCTATTCCATAACTCTTTAGTAATATCATTGGCATCAAAGGCTCTAAGCATTCCTTTCATCGTACCATTTTCTGCATCCCCCGAACTTGCATAAGAAGCCCATACAATACCCGTACCCGCTTTGCCATTATCAGAGGAAACAGATATCATTGCTCCTGTTTGCCCTGAAGGACCCGGTGCATTAGAAAATGTTTGAGTGGTATTAAAACTATTAGCAGCTCTATCAAATTCAATGGCTCTTAATCTATCATTTTCAGACCATATATAAGCATACTCTTTAGTAGCTCCTTTAAAGTAGGCGGGTTGAGCATGTAAATTCCCATTTATTCTAATGGTTTGTTTTACATTATTAAAATTTGCAGAATAACCGCCCATATTATCTTTGTCTAAAATATAGAGGTTGCCGTCCTTCGCGCCAGTAAAATAAATATTTGAATTAGGTACCAACATAGAACCCATCACACCATAGTCGGCATCGGTTATATTCATTTGAACATAATTAGTAGGCGTGAAATAACTGGTAATTTTTAATGATGCATTAGTAACTGGTAATTTTTAATGATGCATTAGCAGATGGTGTAAGCTTAATAGCACTCTCCGACCTTCCAGATAAATTTTCAGGAAAAATACTTGCAATATTTTCTGCTGTACCATTGCCTGGAATAATACTATAAGGACTAGGGGTTCCTACTGTTCCGTTACCTGTTACAATATATAAATTACCACTTTCGTCGGCTGCAATGCCCATACCACTTTGCCAAATACCTCCCTCTTCACCATCGGGTGTGGTATTATAAACATATTGTTGTTGTAAATTTTTTGCATCATAACCTAATACCCAACCATGAAAAGGATTTAAATCGCAATGCGATGCATAAGATATATACACCACTCCATTTACTAATGCCAAGCCCTGTCTTTGATTATTTCTAAGTGGATCA
>JBEGKS010000150.1:0-4050 GCA_041183945.1 Bacteroidota bacterium
AAGGAAGTGGGGATAGATATTTTCAAGAGAACGAGTCTGATTCTAAAAAATATGTACCAGAAGGAATTGAAGGTCGTGTTGCTTACAAAGGAAACTTACATGAAATTGTTTATCAGTTTGTAGGCGGACTGAAAGCAGGTATGGGTTATTGCGGTGCTAAAAATGTAAAGGATTTACAAAATGCAACATTTGTTCAAATAACCAATGCCGGCATGAGAGAAAGTCATACACACGATGTAGAAGTTACTAGAGAAGCCCCTAACTATAGTAAGAAATAAATAACGACTTATACACTGGGCCTTGAAAAAATATATTTTTCTTTTTTTATTATTCGCTTCTTGCATTTTAAATATGCAGGCAATGGGGCAAGAAGCAATGAGACAAGATACGAGCGCCTTCAAGCCCCGTATTCAATTTAGTATCATTACCTGTGATGCCGGAGAAGATATTTATACCATTTGGGGACATACTGCTGTAAGAGTAGTGGACAGCGTAAACAATACCGATATCGTTTTTAATTACGGCACATTTAATTTTAATGAGCCCAATTTTATAGCCAAATTTATTAAAGGCGACTTACTTTATTTTGTTTCCGTTAATAATTACAGCGACTTTTTAAATGAATACCAATTCGAAAAAAGAAATGTATACGAGCAGGTATTAAAGTTAAGTACTGCAGAAAAAATAAAATGGTATACGGCCCTTCAAGTAAATATGATGGGTGATAACCGTTTTTATTTATACAATTTTATTTCCGACAACTGTACCACGCGTGTAAAAGATGGCCTATTTAAAAATACTAATTTCCAAGCTACTTCACTTCCAGTAAAGTCTTACCGTTCTGAAGTAGTGAGTGCCCCTTATAAGCAAGGCCTTCCTTGGATTGGCCTAGGCATAGATTTATTATTAGGTGCTTACTCTGATCAAAAACCAAGCGAATTCCAAGCAGGCTTTTTACCTTTTTTATTGCATCAGCAAATAGCCAGTACTGGACGATTGGTAGTGAAGGAAAATGTTTTAACCTATGCTAGCGAAAAGCCTGTAAGCAGCAATAGCCCTATTTATATTTTATTAGCGCTATTATTTTTTTATGCATTTTGCTCCAAATGGAATAGCCTCATTACACAGCGAATAGCTAAAGTATTAGATATTGTTCTTTTGGTTTCTTTTACTGCAGGAGGAAGTTTAATGGTGTATATGAGTTTAATTTCAAAGCATACTGCCTGTCACCAGAACTATAATTTAATGTGGATGCACCCTTTATATATTATAGCCCTAGTATTTTATTTTATTCCTTCAAAAGTCATTGGACAAATTGGTATGGTATTCTTAGCATCTACCATTGGCTTAATATTAACAAGCTACTGGCTTCCACAACATTTTTCTATAGAAGTATGGAGCTTAATAACCATTGCAGCCCTACTTAATTACCGCCTGGTAGAAAAGGGGCGCATCAATGCATTATTCAAAAAATAAAAACTCATTTAAAATAATAACATGTCAAAAATAATTTTAATAACAGGGGCTAGTGCAGGTTTTGGAAAAGCCATTGCAGAAAAATTTGCAGCAGGTGGCTGGAACTTAATTTTAACTGCACGCAGAAAAGAAAAACTAGAAGCAGTAGCCGCTAGCATAGAGCAAAAGTATAAAGTGAAAACTTTATCTTTAATTTTTGATGTACAAAATAAAGAAGCCGTATTTCAACAAATAGGTAGTTTACCTACTGAGTGGCAAGCCATTGACTTACTCGTAAACAATGCAGGTCTAGCTTTAGGAAGAGACTCATTTGAAAATGCAAACTTAGAAGACTGGGAAACCATGATTGATACCAATGTCAAAGGATTATTATATACTTCTAAAGCAACTCTTCCCTACTTAATTAAAAACCAAGGCCATATTATTAATATTGGAAGCACAGCAGGTAAAGAAGTTTATAAAGACGGGAACGTTTATTGTGCAACGAAACATGCAGTTGACGCTATTAGCAAGGCACAAAGAATTGATTTACTTCAATATAAAATAAAAGTAACTGCTATTCATCCGGGTGCAGTGGAAACCGATTTTTCATTAATAAGATTTAAAGGAGATGCCGCCAAGGCTGCTGCAGTATATGCTGGATACGAACCACTAAAGGCAGAAGACATTGCAGACACCGCCTGGTATGTGGCCAATTTACCAAAGCATGTTTGTATTAATGATATAGTAATGACTTGTGTCGCTCAAGGAAATTCATTTACGATACACAAGGATGCTTAAAATAATTAATGCTAATTCTTGATTATTCTTTTTATTAAACAAAAATTTCGCCAAAAAGATTTACTCTAAAAATTTCTACTGAGTGGAAGAGATTTTAAATGCTCAACGCCTGCATGAAAATCATTCCAAATTTCTTTGACTATTTCAGCAGCCGGTTGAATGGAATCAATCATGGCAGTAACTTGTCCTATTTCTAGTTCTCCATTTTCCATATCTCCTTCAAACATACCTAGCTTCGCTTTTCCTTTTCCTAATTTTTAAGCCAAAGCTTCTTTACTATCTCCTTGTTTTTCAAAAGCAAAAATTTCATTCGCAAATTTATTTTTTAAAAAGCGAACGGGTGCTAGGGACTTTAATCCTAATTCAGTAGCCCCTTCCTTCGATTCTATAATAGCATTCTTGAAATTAATATGTGAAGAGGCTTCTTTACTACATACAAATCTTGAACCTATTTGCACTGCCTCTGCACCTAAAGCAAAAGCCGCTAACATTTGAGCTCCATTCGCAATCCCTCCTGCAGCAATCACTGGAATTTTTACCGATTTACAAACCATTGGAATTAATACCATGGTAGTAGTCTCTTCTCTTCCATTATGACCACCTGCTTCAAAGCCTTCCGCCACCACTGCATCGCATCCTGCAGCTTCTGCCTTTAAAGCAAACTGTGCACTACTTACTACATGCACCACAATAATTCCGGCGGCTTTTAAAACAGCTGTCCAAGTTTTAGGATTACCTGCACTTGTAAAAACAATGGGAACTTTCTCTTCTATAATAATATTTATATGCGCTTGCAAGTCGGGATACAACATAGGCAGGTTTACAGCATATGGTTTATGCGTGGATGCCTTGGTTTTTTGGATATGGGTTCTTAAAACTTCTGGATACATACTGCCCGCCCCAATAATACCTAAACCACCTGCATTACTTACAGCACTAGCTAGTTCCCAACCACTGGCCCAAACCATTCCTGCTTGAATAATAGGTAAGTCAATTTTAAATAATTGTGTAATTCTATTTTCGAAAAGCATAAAGAAAGTTTAGTACAAAAAAAGAAATTATTAACCCCCCTATTATTTTTATTCGCTATAGTTTTTACTATTGTAACAACTATATAGTTCTTTATCCGAAATCAATTTCTGTATTGTCTCCTATATTCAATGTGCGGCTTAAGCCTTTCACAGCCGCATCGCTACCAATTAATGAATTATCTAAAACCACTTCATCCAAAGTAGTATAAGACCCAATAATACTTTCTTTCACCACCGAACTTTTAATTGTGGTATTATTTCCAATAGTTACATGTGGGCCAATAATGGAGTTTTCTATTACACAACCCTCTGCTATACTTACAGGTGCTATAATAATACTATTAGGATAAGTTTCTGGCGCAACCACCAAGCCCCCTGTTTTATTAAGCAGCACTGCATTGGCTTCTAATAAATTTTCTTTCTTACCGCAATCGTACCATTGATTTACTTTAAAGCCTTTAAACTGCACTCCCTTTTTTATCATGCAGTCAATCGCATCGGTTAAATTGTATTCACCATTAGATTTTATATTGTCGGTAAATAATTGTTGAAAGCATTCAAATAAAATGGCCGACTCTTTTATTTTATATAAACCTACCAATGCTTTATTCGATTTTGGGATGGCTGGTTTTTCTATAGCATGTTCTACAAAATAATCTTCATTCATTTCTACTACGCCAAACTGTCTTGGGTCATCTACTTTTTTTACACCCAACATACTATAAGGGCTATCCATTACTTCCTTAATATCAAATTCACAAAT
>JBEGKS010000151.1:0-4694 GCA_041183945.1 Bacteroidota bacterium
TTGAATGGTGTAATTTATAGAAACTATCTAAATTTGCAATAGTTAATAATTAAAATAGATAACAATGATTGAGTCTAAAAGGTTCGGTTCTAAGAAAGCGTTAATTGATATAGATGAAACCATCTGCTTTTATACAGATAAAAGAGTATATGAACTGGCAGAACCTAATTTTGAAAATGTAGCTAAGATTAATAAATTATACGATGAGGGCTGGCATATTACCTACTGGACAGGCAGAGGAGAAAGCTCAAAGCGTGATTTAAGAGGCCTTACCTTAGAACAGCTAAACAAATGGGGTTGTAAATTTCACGACTTAATTACAGGCTATGACCCTAATGGAGGCCCTACTAAACCTAACTTTGATTTAGTGATAGATGATAAGGCTAAGAGGATAGAGGAGCTTTAAGTGTCTGCTTATTTTTTTTCGCGAAGGGTAGGTATAAAATCCAGAAATGTACTAAGGCCACTAGTTCTAATACTAAAATATAATAAGGCCATTCACCAATGACTAAAGGATTATTTACTTCTGGCTTGGATGATAGATACATGTAATTAGCACCCACTGTATAATTAACAATACCCACGCCAATGGCTACTAACTGTGTATAACCTAATACCCATAACCATGATTTTGGTCGGGGCACAAATTTTAAATGCACAATCATATAAGTAATCACTTAAATGCACAATCATATAAGTAATCACTAGAAGCATACCACCATGGTCAATAAAGTAAGCATAAAAATTATAACCTTCCATTCCTACGGTAAATTCAGGTGTGAGTAAAGATTGTATGCCACCCGCTAAACCCCAGTAGTAAAGGCATTCAGCCAACCATTGTCTGTAATTAATAAGTGTGATGATGCATAAAAAATAACTGATACTACATAAGTGCACAGGCAAGCTTTGTTGCAAGTTCCAATAGCCTGTTGCATAATTGTAATAATTTTCTACAATATAATTAATACCAAAAAATAAGGCAATAAAATTGGCGTAGGTTTTAGGTTGAATTTTTTTAAAATGTAATGGAGCGCTCACTACAATGATTATGACAAGAATGACCATAACAATACACTGCCACCAAAAAAGGGAGAAGGGTTCAATAAAAGCAGGAGGATGAAATTTTCCCATTACTTTATGAATACATTTATAAGTTGCGAATCCAAATATTTCTATAGCTTATTGGATTACCATCATCGCCATGATCTTGTAACATCAATGGTAATTTAGAAGCATGTTTTTCATACTTAGGTATAATTACCCAGTCGGTAGGGCCTAGAATAGTTACATTATTTTGTATAAGCACTCCATTGTGAATAACAGTTACTCTAGCAGGACTTTCTAAGTCTCCATTTTCTTTAAATAATGGCGCTGTAAAAATTATATCATAAGACTGCCATTCACCAGGTTTACGGCTTGCATTTACTAAAGGCACATGTTGTTTATACACTGCACCCGCTTGCCCATTAGAATAAGTAGGATTATTATAAGAATCTAAAACCTGAATTTCATATTTACCCATTATATAAACACCACTATTACCTCTGCCTTGTCCACTGCTTTTTACTTCAGCCGGCTCTCTAAATTCAAGATGTAGTTGACAGCTGCCAAAAGCTTCTTTGGTAATTAAATCACCCGCACCTTTAATATCTGTAACAGCGCCATCTGCATCTATTTTCCAGCCTGCGGGGCTACCATCTCTTTTTTGAAAAGCGCCAAGGCCATGACCATTATATAATATAGTAGCGTCAGAAGGCGCGTCGGCATTATTTACACCGGGGGTTACTACCGGTACATTTACCCATACTTCCAATAAGCCAGCAAGACTATCAATATTTATTTTCTTTTGTGCGGATGCAAAATGTATGCAAGCAAATATAGAAGCAAAGACTAGAAATTGTTTTTTCATATACAGGTTTTAAAGTAAGCAATCGTTACTATGAATATAATAAAAAAAACATTCTTATTGGGAACAAAAGGATAGAAATTCTAGGTTAAATTATGCTATACTATCCTATACTATACCATGTTATACTAGGCAAATGCTAAATTTTATTACCAGCATTACCTTTGATAAGGCCGCGACAGTTCGAAGAACCGCAATTGCAATTAAAAGGTTCCATGGTTTCATCTAAAAAGCTACCATAATCCAAGGTTAGCTCTTCTCCTTTTTTCACATCTTTAGTTATCACTACATTTAAGCCCCTATAGCTGCAGTTAGCATCACAGTGGTGGTTTTGAGGAGACCACTCTTCGGGTTGTAAGTCCCATAATATATATACATCCTTACTAATAGGATAGGCGTATCTTCTAAAATTTAATTTCTCACGCTCATCCCAATTTTCATCTACAAATTTTTTGGTAACAATGCGTTGTGCTTTTTCTTCCCCTTGAAATAATATAGTGCCCTTAGGTAAATCCCATTTTGCATACATGCCATATCCAGAAATAGCATTGCCTTTAATTTTAAATACTTTTTCTTTTCTTCTATAACGCGCCATGCCTTCAATAATAATTCTTTCTAAGAAGCCACGCTGGCCTGCACCATCATGTAGTAAAATATAATCGGCAGAGCCTTCATAACCTTGTGCATAAAAAACAGAACAGGTAAAATTAATTTCAAGAAAAAATATTTCTCCTTTCTCATTCATTCTAAAATCCATTCTTCCATAACCCACACCATTGAAAGACATGAATACTTGTTCTGCAATATTTTTTAATTTAGTAGCCAAGACAGTATCCGATACAGGAATATTGGCAGTGGGATGTAATTCAGAAGTTTTTAAGGCGTAGGTTTTAAAACTAAAGCCTTCAGGGAAAATATATTCAACCGGCACAAAGCTGGTACAAGTTTTACCATCTGCATTCGCGCAAACTAAAACAGTAAATTCACGGCCATCAATATATTCTTCTACCAAGGCAGCACCAAACTCTGCTAATATACTTTTCACCTTAGTGATTAATTCAGTAGTATTATTTGCTTTAGAAGCATTGTCTACACCTAGGCTATCGCCGGCTTTGGCAGGTTTTACAAATAAAGGAAATTGCAAATTGCCTGGAAGTTGACTGATATCTTCTTCCGATTCTACATGAATATGCGCAGGCGTTTTCACGTCTTCGCAGAAAGCCAAATACTTCATAATGGTTTTTGGCGGGTCATACAAATTCGTGCTAGGTCCAGTATAAGGAAGTCCCAATAAATCCAAACTCATAATAACATCAATGGAAGGTACTGTCCATTCTAAATAACCTTCACATAAGTTAATATAGATATCGTAATTTTTATCTTTGAGTTCTTTTAATTGCTGATAGGTAGTAAGCTTATTTAAATAAACATGATCAAAATGCGCTTCTGGCATAATGCTTGAGAGGTCTCTTTTCGGATCGTAGTATTGATAATCTACTTCAGAGGTTGAATAGTCTGGTTGTAAAACACAAATTTTTAAATCTTTGAAACTGTCGGCATTATGAATAGTGGGAAGGGGGCGCATAAATTTATTTTTTTCTTCTAGCGAATGCGTCATTAATAATATGAATCACTAGTTCTGTAAAACTTTGATTGGCATAACGTAAAATGGCACCAATAGAAGTATAATTTTCATCTTCACTAATGCCACATTGTGCATTTACTTCTAAGACGTAGGCTTCACCTGTTTTATTATCTATGCGAACATCTACTCTTGTATAGCCAGTTCCATTGCAAGCCACATAGGCATCCCAAGAAACTTTTTGAACTGCCATTTGAATAGATTCATCGCCTAATTGATATTGGTAAAAATTTTCATCCTCAGGCATGGGTGTCTCGTCCTCATAAATTTCCCATAATCTATCAAAGGATAAAAACTTTTCTCTTTCTGGAAGAGACGCGTGAAAGACTCTTTCTACTGGCGGATAAATTTTAGCATACTCAGGATGGGTATGACTTCCCACAATCATCACTGTATATTCAGGCCCTTCTACAAAGGACTCTGCTACAATACCATCTGATGATAAATTCCATCCCCTGTATCCTTCAAACATTTTTGATAATTGTGTTTCTAATTCTAGTTCTGTTTCTACAACATTTTTTACACCCACACCTAAACTGCCACCAGATACAGCTGGCTTCACTATTAAAGGACTTCCTAATTTTTCAATAATTTCTTTAGCATTAATATTATTATCTCTAATAGCTTCCCATTTTGGTGTAGCCACACCTGCTTCATCAAAAGCTTTTTTCATGGGAATTTTAGAAGTAGTGATATCGTAGAAATAATCATTGGCACCCGTGTATACTAATTGTTTTATTTCTAATGCTTTAATCACTGAAACACCTGGTGCTCCATTAATTTCATCTCCATCACATAAATTTAATACAACAGGAAAGTGAATTCCTTTTTCTCTTTCATGTGCAATTTCTTGCACAATCATTTTATAATTTTCTAAAGTTACGGGTTGCCATTTCCATGGAAGATCTAGTTCTGCAAACACGCGTGTATATTCTTCTATGCTTTGACTAAAATCATAATAGTAGGCTAAGTTCGGATCTGGATTATCCAAGGCAGGGGCTAAGACCCAAACTTTCAAATGTCCTACTGGAACAAAAGGGTAAAATAAGTTACGAATGTTTGTCAACGCAGTGCAAGAGGGTTAGTATAGGTTAGTATAATATTCAATGAAGTTATAAAATATATAATACTAACAAATTATTATAG
>JBEGKS010000152.1:0-4234 GCA_041183945.1 Bacteroidota bacterium
AAATTACATTTTCAAAACCTAAATTGGAAAATAGATCTGCATTTTCTAAAAAAAATTGTCTTTTTTCTGGAAAAAATAATTCAAACCTACTTAGATTGCTTACTTGTCTATCTACTTCTACTTGAGAAAAATCGGGGTTCACTGTTAAATCTAAATTTAAAGAAGAAGACAAACTTATTTTTGCATCTAATCCATAAGCATTTCCATTAACTGATGCTTGATTAATTTTAGTACCATCACTTGTAGCAAATTCTTTTGAAACACTAGATTTAAAATAAGGGATTAGTGAAAAATTATTTTGATGTGCTGGAAGAGGTGCATCCCAAACTAGTGATCCAGTATAAGAAAGAGAAGCAGTGGGAAACTGTCTTGGAACTTAAATCGTTTCTACTAAAGTTCACACCCCATTCTTGAACACCTGTTTTATATCGAATGGATTTAAATGGAATGGCTGCCTCCCAAACATATTTTTCTGCATCATTGTAAATTGCAGAGGTCCATTTATTATCCCAGTTTAAATCCACGCTACCTCCATCAAACATAGTACCATCCCATTGTGCACCCACAGCACTTGCACCAAAGGCAAATCCATTGGTTAAATCTCCATAGGTATCCAAGAATAAAATAAAATTATCATTCTTACCAAAGTTCCAATCTCTTTTTAAAGACTCTACCATATCCACTCCATCGCCCACTTTGGTACAAATAGCAATAATGTATAAATTATTTTCATCGTAAGTCATTCTTACTTCAGTAGGCACTTTAGAAATACTGGTGTCCATAGGTAATACCATGGGAAATTTATCAACCGATTGCGCCTTTAACCAGGACTGCTCATTCATTAGGCCATCCACTTTAATAATGTCAGTTGCTTTATGAATATAATATTTAACGTTGGCGTTCTTTTTTTGTGCATTCGTTGTTTGAAAAACAAATAGTAGTAAAAATAAAAAGGGGAGACGAAATAGTTTCAATGTGATCTGGTTTATAGTATGAATTGTAAAGGCTAGCCTTATGATTGAAGCTTAAATTTAAAGTTTTTAGCTTATTAAAATGTAATATCTTTAATACCACTTATGTAAAACATTTAAAATTGTATACTATGTCAGTTAATAGAAGAAAGTTTTTAGCAGTATCGGCGCTTACTGCAGGAAGTGTAGGAATGAGTAGTACTTTGTTTGGAAGAAAACTGAAAGAAACAGAGCCAGCAGAAGACTTGCCCGAAGCTATTCGTAGCCTAAGTCCTAAAGACAATGATATTGTACCTATAACGGTGGCGGAAAGAAAGTCAAGAATTGCTAAGGCACAAGAATTAATGGCAATAAATAAAATGGATGCCATTTTTTTAGAGGGCACCACATCTTGCTATTATTATACAGGCATGCGATGGGGTCAAAGTGAAAGAACTTTTGGCGTAGTGATTCCTGCCAAAGGTTCCTTAGTATATGTATGTCCAAAATTTGAGGAAGATAGAGCGAGAGAATTAATTTTACCAGCTTTTGGAGAAGAAGTTCGTTGTTGGGAAGAACATGAAAGCCCTTATGCAGTTATTGTCGGTATTGTAAAAGACAGAGGGGTTCAATATCGTAGTATTGGAATGGAAGAAAGGGTAAGATTTTTTATTGCCAATGGGGTAAAAAAAGAAGCCGCTGGTTTTGAAGTAGTTGATGCCACGCCTGTGACTGCTGGATGTAGAATGATTAAATCGCCAGCGGAAATTGCACTGATGCAAAAAGCAAGTGATATAACTATAGAAGCCTATAAAGCAGCTTTTACCACCATTGTTCCAGGTATGTCACAAACAACATTAAGTAATAATATTTCTGCTGCCTTTAGAAAATTAGGTTTTAGTGGAGGCGCTTCTGTTCAAGTAGGCAAATATTCAGCGCTGCCTCATGGAAGTATTACACCTCAAACAATTAAAGAAGGAGATATTGTAATGATTGATGGAGGCACAAGTTGTGAAGGCTATGCTTCTGATATTACTAGAACCATTGTAGCAGGCAAACCCACACAAAGACAAATTGATGTTTGGAATTTGGAAAAGAAAGCACAAGACGCTGCCTTTGCAGCTATTCAAATTGGCGCGCCTTGCGAACAAGTAGATGCTGCTGCAAGAGCAGTGATTGAAAAAGGAGGCTTTAGCAGCAATTATAAATTACCAGGATTACCTCATAGAACAGGCCATGGCATTGGATTAGAAGGGCATGAGTGGACTAATTTTGTAAAAGGAAATACAACGCCTATTGCGGTGGGCATGTGTTTTAGTGATGAACCAACTATTTCTATTCCGGGAGAATTTGGAATTAGATTAGAAGACTGCCTTTATATTGCTTCGGACGGTCCTAAGTTTTTCTCGAAACAAAGTATTTCGATTGAACAACCTTTTGGATAAATTATTTTAGTTGACTTTATTTAAAATAATATAAGCACTGGGCGTTGCAGGCCGAGAGGGACTTGCTTGTGCAGTAGTTCCAGTCGCTGCGCTATTTATATTTTTTACACTAAAATAAAGTTCTATATAATCGTTGGCACCTAGGTCCACCAAATAATTTCCTGAAAGTAAATTTTTTATACCGCTTCCAGAAATTGTAAAATTTGTGTTTGTATTTATATAAGCCGATCCATTTCTTCTAATCCAAACACTTGTCTCATCTACTCCAAGATCTGGTTTTATAATTTGTATGGCATAGTGAATGGAATATACGCCTGCATGCAGTACCGTAATTTTAGTGAGCTGCCCACTTGTATTGGGTTGAATACTTATATTACTTACTAAACCTTCATTTGAAAATTTTATAGCAGTGGCGCTAGATACAGCACTGGCAGCTTGTTTTGCGGTATCATAAAAACTTCCATAATCATATACAAGTGATGGCAATGACATATTATTAATTCTATTAGACAGGCTAATGGTGTCCTTGCTATTCAATTTTAAATTAATGCGGTTGCTTAATGAAAGGGTATCTGCTTTTTTTAATTTATCATTAATCGCTGTAAGGGCTAGATTACTAATAGGCTTACTGGAATCGGGGGTATTATTTATTTTATCAATATTGAATAAGACTTTCACCTCTTTTAGATTATCTAGTCCTGTGCCACCTTGTGAAATTCCCATTATGCCATTTATATTTTCTGCACTTACATTATCGGCATAAAAAGAAAAGGGCACATAATTAATTTTTTGCGTGCCCATATAAATAAAAGATAAATCACCTACGGTATCAATTTCTATTTGTAAATATTTATCTGCATTTGACCAGTTAATACTTTCAAAGGAACCTGCTGATACAATTTTATTGGTTTCAGTAGCACCAACTACAATGGTAAATAAACCAAGTACATTAGTGGTAATAGGCATTATTTCTTGGTATTCACTTTTGCTAGAACTGGTATCGGATTTAATAGATATTCTAATATTGATAGATTTATTAGCAAGTATGTAGCCATTGTTATCTCTTGCAATACCTTGAAAGTTAATGCCCTTATTGGTTTGCGCGTATCCAAAATTTGAAACAGCACTTACTATATAACAGCATAATAAAATGAATAATCGAAATGTTTTCATTTTAGATTTTTATAATTTTAATTATTTTCATTTGACTGAATTTATTAGCCACAATATAATGAAGGGCAATAAAGTAAATGCCCGTATTTGCCGAAGCAAAAGATATTTGTTTTGAAAAATGGAGTCCAGAAAAAGGGCCTTTTATATTTTGTATTTTATTGCCATAGTTGTCCATTACAGATATACTTATAATATCAACGCCTGCTTGTTTACAAGAAAGCCCTACATAATGAATAACAGGGTTGGGCCCCCATACTAAATTAAAGTCAAAGCTTGCAGGTGAATTGAATGCTGGGTTTAGCATGAAAGCTGGTTGTAAAAATCCTGTAGAGTAAATGAGTTTATTTTTTAATGGCAAAGTTTGAGTGGCTATAGATTCTCCGAAACTCCAATCAAGCATCCAATTATTTTTTACCTGATTTATTTTGGATTCTATATGTATATTTCCTCCAGCAGTATTTATAATGACGGGATCCAAAATTTGTGCTTGCGTAAAACAACTTATAAATATAAGACAAAAAAGAAAATAAATTTTTAACATCTAATTATTAATAAGCTTTGATTGTAGGCCCTCAAAACTATTTTAATAAAAAGGCTTTAAGCTGTTTTGCCTACTTGAAAACGAGCTCAATTTTCAGCGCAAATAAGCGTTCAAAAAACATACAA
>JBEGKS010000153.1:0-7801 GCA_041183945.1 Bacteroidota bacterium
TCATTTTACGAATATCTGGCTTGGGTGGTGTTTTAGTAGGAATGGCTGTATCAATACTTGCTTCGACATAATTACCTTCCTTTAACATAGTGGCAAACATGCGTAATTGAAAACAGGTTCTACCTCTTTCACCTAACAAACGAGGCATAGGTAAATTCGTTTCTTTATTGGCTTGTTCTAATAAGCTATCGCCCAATGCTTCAATATTAGTAGCAATGGTTTCTAAAAAATGAGCTCTTTGTAAAGGCGTTGTAAAAGCATACTGCTCAAATGCAAGCGCTGCTTTTTTTGTAATTTCAGAAATATTGCTCATGCGCTATTTTGTATATTTTATAAACTATGAAACTCAGGAAGTGTAGGTCTGTTTTTTAAACCTGTATCAATAATAGATTCAATTCTTTTTCTTTCTTCTCCTTCTAAAATTAATCTTGGCTTTCTCACTGTTTCTGAACCGATGCCTGCCTTGGCTTCTGCAAATTTGATGTATTGAACTAGCTTAGGATGAATATCTAATTCTAATAAAGGCATAAACCATCTGTAAATTTCTGTAGCTTCTGCAATCTTACCTGCTTTCGCTAATTTATATACGGCCACTGTTTCTGCAGGGAAGGCGCAAACTAAACCTGCTACCCACCCATCGGCTCCTACTAATAATTCTTCTAGAGCAAGTGTATCCACACCACACAAAATACTAAACCTATCTCCAAACTTATTACGCATTCTAGTGACATTGGTAATATCGCGGGTCGATTCCTTCACTGCTTGAATATTGGGAACGCTCGCTAATTCAGAAAACATATCAATAGTGACTTCAATTTTATAATCCACGGGGTTATTGTAAATCATAATAGGTAGTGATGTACTAGCGGCAATATCTTTAAAATACTGCACTGTTTCACGATGATCCGATTTATAACGCATAGGAGGAAGCAACATTAAACCCTTGGCGCCCCAATTCTCTGCATCCTTTGCACATTGAATAGCCACTGAAGTACTTCCTTCTGCTATATTAATAACTACAGGAATTTTTCCGTTAACTATTTTAACTGTTTCTTTTACAAGTATTTCTTTTTCTGCATTGGTAAGCACACTGGACTCACCTAAAGTGCCTCCTAAAATAATACCATTCACACCAGCTGCTATTTGAGCTTCTATGTTTTTGGTAAATAAAGCTAAATCTAAACTATCGTTGCTTGTGAACTTGGTGGTTACTGCGGGAAATACCCCTTTCCAATTTATTGCCATAAAATAATTATTATTGATGAATGCGTATTCAATTTAAGAAATATTATCTATATATGCATCAAAATTAAAAGCGAATTAATGTCTGTAAATAGTATTAGTTTACAATTCGAATAAATAAATTAATTAATTCACTAATTCTCCCTCTAAATCGTAATCATAGGCCTTGGTAATTTTAACCATCACAAAGTCACCTGGCTTCAAGCGTTTGCTAGTATTAATAACTACTTCGTTATCTACTTCAACACTATCAAATTCGGTGCGGCCTAAATACCTGCCTGCTTCTTTTTTATCTACTAGTACCTTTAATACCAAACCTTCTTTGGCTTGGTTTCTAGCCAAACTTATTTCTTGTTGCACTTCCATAATTTCTTCAGCGCGTCTTTGCTTTTCAGCAGCAGGCACATCGTCTACTAAATCATGTGCTGAAGTATTTTCTTCGTGACTATAAGTGAATATACCCACTCTATCAAACTCATGTTCTATTAAAAATCCTTTTAATTCTTCAATGTCTTCTAAAGTCTCTCCAGGAAAGCCAGCAATTAAAGTAGTACGAATGGCAATGCCTGGAACGCGCTTGCGAATCTCTTTAATCAATTCACCCATTTCCTCACGCGTAATATTACGCTTCATAGCAGCCAGCATATTATTACTTGCATGTTGCAATGGAATGTCAATATATTTACAAATATTGTCTCGCTCTCTCATTACATCCAATACCTCTAAAGGAAACTTGCTAGGATAAGCATAATGTAATCGTATCCAATCCAAGCCTTTTACATCGGCTAGTGCATTTAATAAATCGGGAAGTGCTCTTTTTTTATAAATATCTAATCCGTAATAAGTTAACTCTTGGGCAATTAACATTACTTCCTTCACCCCTTTTTTAACTAAGCCTTCCGCCTCTGCCACTAATTGCTCAATAGTTTTACTTACATGCTGGCCTCTCATAAGTGGAATGGCGCAGAAAGAACAAGTTCTATTACAACCCTCACTAATTTTTAAATAAGCATAATGAGAAGGAGTGCTTAATAAACGCTCTCCTAATAGTTCTGCTTTATAATTGGCATTTAATTGATTCAACATTAAAGGCAGTTCCATAGTTCCGAACCAAGCGTCCACTTCTGGAATTTCCAAGGCTAGGTCGGTTCTATATCGCTCACTTAAACAGCCTGTCACATATACTTTGTCTAATTTTCCTTTTTTCTTTAAAGCTACCTGGTCTAAAATGGTATTCACACTTTCCTCCTTGGCTTTATCAATAAAACCACAGGTGTTCACCACTACTATATTATGATCTAATTTTTTGTTCTCATGCACCACGTCAATTTCATTGGCTAGTAATTGCCCGCTCAGCATTTCACTGTCCACTAAGTTCTTACTACAACCTAATGTGATAATGTTTACTTTATTTTGTTTGAGCGTTTTAGACTTCATAATTATTTTATTAAAACAATACTTAAATTATTAGTTTCTTTTTAAATTGATTATTTATTAACCTCGTTGGTGAAATGAAAGGTAATATCGGGGTTATTGGTAATTTCTGTATTCAAGAACCATTCACTTTGTGCTAAATACACAGGCGCTTCGTCCTTGTCCATAGCGGCATTTTGTTGCTTGAATCTTAAAAAGTCGTGTAGTTTGTTTTGATCCTTGGAAGTTAACCAACAAGCTTTATAAAAAGGTAGGGTTCTAAATTCACAGGCAGCGCCATATTCTTGTAATAAACGGTACTGAATTACTTCAAATTGTAAATCACCCACGCAACCAATAATTTTTTTATTCCCACCAAACTGAGTGAATAATTGAGCCACCCCTTCATCGGTTAATTGGGTAATACCTTTTTCAAGTTGTTTGGTTTTTAAAGGGTCTTTATTTACGAGTTCCTTAAATATTTCTGGTGAGAAAGTAGGAATACCAGTGAAATAAAATTTCTCTCCTTCAGTAAGCGTATCTCCTATTTTAAAATTACCTGTATCAAATAAACCTACCACATCTCCTGCATAGGCGTCTTCAATAACATCCTTGCTGCGTGCCAAGAAACTATAAGGGTTACTAAAACGTACATCCTTCTCTAAACGAACATGCTTATAATATTTATTGCGTTCAAATTTTCCACTACATACACGCATAAAGGCAATACGGTCACGGTGCTTAGGATCCAAATTGGCATGTATTTTAAATATAAAGCCGCTGAATTTATCTTCGCCTACTGCTAAAGTTCTTACACTGGTTTCTCTATTTCTTGGGACCGGAGCTATTTGAATAAAAGTATCTAGCATTTCTTTCACTCCAAAATTATTCACAGCCGATCCAAAAAATACAGGCGCAATTTTACCCGCTAAATAATCCGAAGGGTTTAAGGCTCCGTAAACGCCATCAATTAATTCAACATCCTCTCTTAAAACGGCTGCATCTTTCTCTCCTATTTTTTCTTCTAATACAGTGCTTGCTAAATCTTCAATGGCAACAGTGTCCTCTTCAGTTGCCTTTGTGCTTGCAGCAAATAATCTTAAATTTTTATCGTGCAAATTATATACCCCTTTAAATTCCTTACCACTATTAATAGGCCAGGTCATGGGGTGTAAAGAAATTTTTAATTCCGCTTCTATCTCTTCTAATAAATCGAATCTGTTCTTTCCGTCGCGATCCATTTTATTAATAAATACAATCACAGGTGTGGCGCGCATGCTACACACTTCCATTAGTCTTCTAGTTCAGTCTTCTAGTTTGTGCCTCTACTCCATTCACAGAATCGATAACAAGTATAACACTATCCACTGCAGTTAAAGTTCTGTAAGTGTCTTCAGCAAAGTCCTTGTGACCTGGTGTATCTAATAAATTAATTAAGATATTATTATACTCAAAAGACATTACGGAAGTGGCCACCGAGATACCTCTTTGACGCTCAATTTCCATAAAGTCACTGGTAGCGTGTTTTTTTATCTTATTGCTTTTTACCGCACCTGCTGTTTGAATAGCACCACCAAACAACAATAACTTTTCAGTTAAAGTAGTTTTACCAGCATCTGGGTGAGAGATAATAGCAAATGTTTTTCTTCGGTTAATTTCTTTTTCGTACTTCATTATTGTTAAAAATGGCTCGCACTCAAATAATTTGAATCACGAGCCATTCGTCTATTTTATTTACACTAGTTAGATATCGATTGCTTCACCATAAGCAGCGGCTACTGCTTCTTTTAATCCCTCACTCATAGTTGGGTGCGGATGAATAGCATTTAATAATTCATGAGAAGTAGTTTCTAATTTACGCGCCACTACCGCCTCTGCTATCATTTCTGTTACATTCATTCCAATCATATGACAACCTAAGAACTCGCCGTACTTAGCATCAAAAATAACTTTAACAAAACCCTCTGTTGCACCTGCTGCACTTGCCTTACCACTTGCCATAAATGGAAACTTACCCACTTTTATTTCATAGCCCGCTTCTTTAGCTGCTTTTTCGGTGTAACCCACACTTGCAATTTCTGGAATGCAATAAGTACATCCTGGAATATTATTGTAATCTATGCCTTCAGGAATATGATTATGTTTCTTTTCTTGATATGCAATATGCTCAGCAGCATTAATACCTTCTTTTGCAGCCACATGTGCTAAGGCTTGGCCAGGAGAACAATCGCCAATAGCATAAATACTTGCAATACTTGTTTGTTGGTATTTATCTACAATAACACGGCCTTTATCTGTCTTAATTCCATTTTGCTCTAGTCCAATATTTTCAATATTTGCCACCACACCTACAGCACTTAAAACAATATCTGCTTCTAATGTCACGAATGAACCATCTAGTTGTTTCACTTTTGCTTTTACTAAAGTTCCCGAAGTATCTAGCGATTCTATAGAAGCGTTGGTCATTATTTCTATGCCTTGCTTTCTATATTGTTTTTCTAATTCTCTTGAAATGTCTTCATCTTCTACAGGTACTATTCTTGGTAAAAATTCTACAATAGTTACTTTAGTACCCATGCTGTTGTAAACATAGGCAAATTCAACACCTATCGCACCACTTCCTACAATAATCATACTCTTAGGTTGTGTTGGAAGAACCATTGCTTCGCGGTATCCAATTACTTTTTTACCGTCTTGTTTTAAGTTGGGTAATTCACGCGTGCGTCCACCTGTTGCAATAATTATATACTTAGTATCTACTACTTGTGTTTTTCCTTCAGCATCTTTCACTTCTACTTTTCCTCTTGACAATACTTTGCCATAACCCATTATTACTTCAATCTTATTTTTCTTCATTAAGAACTGAACGCCCTTGCTCATTTTATCGGCCACTCCACGGCTACGCTTAATAACTGCACCAAAATCGTGATTCACCCCTGTAGTAGTAATACCATAGTTCGCACTATGTTTCACATATTCATACACTTGTGCACTTTTTAACAATGCCTTTGTGGGAATACAGCCCCAGTTTAAACAAACACCACCTAGGCTTTCTTTTTCCACAATAGCCACTTTTAAGCCTAATTGAGAAGCACGAATTGCCGCAGGATAACCACCTGGACCACTACCAATAACGATTACGTCGTATGCCATTGTATAACTAATTTGAGTAATGAATGAGGGTGCAAAAATACCCCCAAAATCGCAAAAGAAAAAACAAATAGGGAACTATTCAAAGAATACCCGAACCATCTGAAAAAACCATTTATTATCGTTGGGGCGCTGCTTATTCATCTGATTTTCATCAAACTTGCTTAGACCAAATAGCCCGGCCATATTACCCCCTCGAACGGCAATTTCTAAATACCCTGCTGAATTAAACCAAGCCAGCTTATCCGAGATGGGCACTTCTCCATAATGTTTGCTTAAATCGGTGATGGTTTCGTTGCGGGTAAAAACAATTTTAAAGCTTCTGCCCTGGGCTTGTATATCAAATTCTTCTTTACGAATATTCACCACCACATTTTCAAACTGATCTATAAATAAAATTTGCCCCTCCATCCAATTCGGACCTAATGTTGGTTGCATAGGATAAATTTCTTCTATCTCCTGAAATGCTACACCCGCATCTGCGATATTATTTGTTTTTACAAAAGCCCCAATGGCTTTAAAAATTTCTTGCGTAATTTCTAAAAAAGTATGCGCCTGCTTAAAATCTATTTTAATAATTTCTTTGGGCTTCCCTCCTAACATCATGGTTAAAAAACCATTATCGGGGGTGATAAAATATTGATTATTATGCTTGGTTAAAAGTGCATGCCTTTTAGGAAATTGGAAAAAGTTCACCATAATAAAATGCAGCGTGCCAGCTGGATAATGCTTGGCTGCATTATTAAAAATATAGGCCCCTTGTTGATAATTCTTACTAGATAAATAATGCGTGATGTCGGCAATGCCCATGCCTGGAATAGTTGACAGTATTTGCCCCTTGAGTGCGCCAATGATAAAATCTTCTTGGCCAATATCGGATGTTAAAGTAATGATGGGCATTTATTAATAACGAAAAACTGAGTTTTATATTTTAGAAATTCTTGAATTTATTTGGTGTTCTTTTATTTCACTAGTTTGCCTTCTTTAAAGAAAAATTGATGCACTAATTTATCGGCCCAGGCTGGAAAATATTTATTCATAAATACAGTGCGCTTGCCCGTAAAAGTAAGCACCAAACTACGCTTCCTTTTTTCAATTGCATGAACTATATGCGTTGCACATTCCTCAGAGCTCATCATTGAACCCTCATCCATGGGAGATTCTCCTTGTGCATTGGCGTTCTTGTCCAAGGCTGCATTTCTAATATTAGATGTAGTGAACCCTGGGCAAACCCACATTACATGGGTGCCAGATGCATATAGTTCTGTTTTCAAGGCTTCCAACCAGCCGTTCAAGGCAAATTTAGAGGCAGAATACCCACTTCTTCCTGGGAGCCCTCTATACCCTGCAATGGAAGAGACACCTACTATTACCCCCTTATTTTGCTGAATGGAAGGAAGTGCTGCCTTTGTGCAATAGACCGTGCCCCAAAAGTTAATATCCATTACATTTTGCAGTGTTTGCACCGAAACCTCAGACACCAAGGCCCTCATAGAAATGCCAGCATTATTTATTAATACATCTATTCTGCCCCAGTTATCAACAACTTGCTTGATAAATGCTTCCGATTGGTCTTGTTTACTCACATCTACTTGTGCAGTAAATAAATTGGAAGAAGGAAATTCTGAAGCTAATAAAGAGAGTTTATTTTCATTTCTACCACAAGTAGCCACTTTTGCACCCAATGCCAAAAACTGCGCCACCAAAGCCTTTCCGATGCCATCAGAACCACCAGTTATAACCACAATTTTGTCTGTGAAATTGGACATCTTTTAGAGTTTCTACAAATATAATTCTTATTTGAAGATGAACGACTTAGAAGGGTTTTGAGTGGGGAAAATAAATACCCCCTTTTATTTGGATAGTTTTCATTAATGCTTATTTTTGCACTCCCCTAAAAAGGGCGGTTAGAATTGGTAGCTCAGTTGGTAGAGCAATACACTTTTAATGTATGGGCCCTGGGTTCGAGTCCCAGCCAGTTCACAAAGCTTCGACG
>JBEGKS010000154.1:0-4877 GCA_041183945.1 Bacteroidota bacterium
ATGGCAGTATGGTTCACAGCCAATGCTTTTGCGAATAAATTAGCGGGCGTATTTAGTGCCCTGTATCCTGAAAATGGAAAGGTGACTTCTTTTGCAGGCTATCAAATTTCCAACTTGCATGAGTTTTTTATGTTCTTCGTTCTTATGGCAGGGATTGCTTCAATCATTCTGTTCTTGATTTCGAAGCAGTTGAAGAATCTTATGACTCAATAATAAAGTAAATATAAAATACCAATCCTTCGTTCCCTCTCGCTCTGCTCGAAAGTACACTCAGGATTGTATTTATATATTTTACTTTATTTTTTTGACCCATTGCAAATTTAATGCGTTTGAAAAATAATCTACTTGCGAATTTATGTGAATAGCGTTAAGAAAACATTTTTATGCATCGTAAAAAATTGTGTGTTTGAGCGAAGCGAGTTCGCAATTTTTAGATGAATAAAATTGTTTTTAGCGTCATTCACAACAAAGAGCAATAGATTTTTTCAAACCATTAAATAGTAAAGGCAATAGTTAATTACAATACGCCCTTTACAATCTCATCAACCACTGCAGGATCAAGCAGTGTTGAAGTATCTCCTAAACTTTTCAATTCGCCTTCTGCAACTTTGCGCAGTATACGACGCATAATTTTTCCAGAACGCGTTTTAGGAAGTCCCGATACAAATTGTATTTTATCAGGCTTGGCAATAGGTCCAATAATTCTGGTGACAGTTTGTAAAATATCTTTTCTAATCATATCACTACTTCCATGGGTGTCTTGATCATGTGAACCAGTATAAATTACATAAGCATAAATACCTTGTCCTTTTACATCGTGAGGGTATCCTACGACCGCACTTTCCACCACACCCGCATGCATATTAATTGCGTTCTCTACTTCAGCTGTACCAATTCTATGACCACTTACATTTAAGACATCATCCACTCTGCCTGTAATTCTAATCTGTCCCAATTCATTTTTTAAAGCACCATCTCCTGTAAAATATAAATTAGGATAAGTAGCGAAATAATTGGTTCTGCATCTTTCTGGCAGGCCAAGGTTGTGTGATGCATAAATTACCACGGTACAAACCATCTTCCATGGTGTTTATTTCATCTCCTTTATCATCCACTAAAATAGTTTTCACACCTGGCATTGGATAAGTGGCCCATCCTGGTTTACCTTCAGTAATACCTGCCATATTAGAAATCATAATGCCTCCTGTTTCTGTTTGCCACCAGGTATCTACAATAGGGCATTTTTTCTTTCCAATATTTTCATCATACCAATGCCATGCTTCTTCATTAATGGGTTCACCTACAGTGCCTAAAACTTTTAAACTACTTAAATCATGTCCTTGCACAGGTCCTAGTCCAAAACCCATCAATGATCTTATAGCAGTAGGAGCGGTATATAAAATATTTACTTTGAATTTATCTATGATATCCCAGAATCTTCCAGCATCGGGGAAAGTAGGAATGCCCTCAAACATTAAAGAAGTGCCGCCTGCACTTAAAGGAGCATACACTATATAACTATGTCCTGTAATCCAACCAATATCTGCAGTGCAGAAAAATAAATCATTGGGTTGATATTGAAAAACATTCACAAAAGTATAATTGGTGTAAACCATATAGCCAGCAACACTATGCACTACGCCTTTGGGTTTACCCGTTGAACCAGAAGTATATAAAATAAATAAAGGATCTTCTGCATCCATTTCAACAGCATCTACTGAAGTGATGCCTTGTGATTCTACTTTTTTAATTTCATCTTCCCACCAAAGATCACGCCCTTTTAACATAGACACAGCAGTTCTAGTTCTTGTACAAACTATTACGTTTTTTATAGTTTTATTGCCAATGAGTGCATCATCAATCACAGATTTCAATGGAATATCTTTAGCGCCTCTGTAAGCTCCATCGCAAGTAATAATATAAGTAGCCTTGGCATCGTCTAAACGGTCTGCAATACTTTGTGCAGAGAAGCCTCCAAAAATTACACTATGTATAGCACCAATGCGTGCACATGCTAATACAGCAATGGCCAGCTCAGGTATCATACCCATATAAATACAAATACGATCTCCTTTTTGTACGCCATTATTAATAAGCACCTGTGCAAACTGAGCAACTTTTAAATGCAATTGTTTGTAGGTAATGATGCGGTGATGTTCTGTAGGATCATTGGGCTCCCAAATAATGGCAGGCTTGTCTCCATTTTTTGCTAAATGTCTATCAATACAATTTTCAGTGATATTTAATTTACCTCCTTTAAACCATTCTACTTTCGGTTCGGTAAAATTCCATTCCAATACTTTATCCCATTTTTTACGCCATGTAAAATTTTCTGCAATGGCTCCCCAAAATTTTTCCGGATGGGCAATGCTATTTTTATAAGCTTCGTGATAAGCTTCTAAGGTTTTAATTTGATAAGGGTAACTCATATACACAGGTTGAATAAATAATGATTACCAAATTTACATTTTTCAGTTTAAATATTTAACTTGAATACTCACTTGCAAACAAATAAAAGTATGAGTCAAGAAATAAAACAAAATAATATTGCTTTTGTGATAGGCGCTTCTTCGGTGGGCACCTTAATTGAGTGGTATGATTTTTACATTTTTGGAATGTTAGCCACCATTATTTCAAAGCAGTTTTTCCCTGCAGATGCAGGTACAGCAGCACTTTTAAGTACTTTGGCCATATTTGCAGCAGGCTTTATTGTTCGACCTTTCGGGGCCTTGGTCTTTGGAAGGCTTGGCGATTTGATTGGACGCAAACACACATTTTTACTGACATTAATCATAATGGGGGGATCTACTTTTGCCATTGGACTTGTGCCTGGTTATGCCAGTATTGGATGGGCGGCACCCATTTTGGTATTAATACTGCGTTTATTACAAGGTTTGGCCTTGGGAGGTGAATATGGCGGAGCCGCTACTTATGTGGCTGAACATGCTCCAGCGGGTCAGAGAGGTTTTTGGACAAGTTGGATTCAAACCACCGCAACGCTTGGTTTATTTTTAGCATTGGGTATTATTATATTAATAAGAACCAATCAAGGGGTAGAGAAATTTAGTGCAGAGTGGGGTGGATGGAGATATCCATTTTGGATATCCATTTTACTTGTGGGCGTTTCTGTATTAATAAGAATGCGTATGAGTGAGTCGCCTATGTTTTCAAAATTAAAGTCTGAAGGAAAAACTTCGGTTAATCCATTGAAAGAAAGTTTTGGACATAAGGCCAATTTCAAAATGGTTTTATTGGCATTGTTTGGAGCGGTGATGGGACAAGGTGTGGTTTGGTATACAGGACAGTTTTATGCACAAAGTTTTATTGAAACAGTTTGTAAAGTAGAGTTTGTACAATCGCGCAATATTATGCTGATTGCTATTTTAATGGCAACACCTTGTTTTGTTTTATTTGGATGGCTAAGTGATAAGGTAGGAAGAAAATGGATTATGCTAATAGGTATGTTGGCTGCAGTTTTAACTTACAGACCTATCTACAAAGAATTTATCAATATTACATCTGCTGCGAATAGAACTAAAATAGTAGATGCAAGACTTACCAACACCATGACTAGTTATCCTACATATGATGCCAAGGATAAAACTAAGATGTATTTAAAACAAGAAACCGATACTACTTATTTTGATGGATCTGTTTTTAAGTATTATAGAACAGATACCATTATATTAAAAGCACCAAGAGATGAATCAAGGCCTATTACTTTAATTAATCCCGACATGATTCAGTATAGTTCGCCCAAGCCGAATTTGGTGGTGGAAAAAACATTGGGTCATGCGGCTTATTGGGATATGATATGGTTGGTCTTTATTCAAATAGTATATGTAACCATGGTTTATGGCCCTATTGCCGCCTTCTTGGTAGAAATGTTCCCTACTAAAATTAGATATACTTCCATGTCGCTTCCTTATCATATAGGTAATGGGGTCTTTGGGGGCTTGGTTCCTTTTTTAGGTACTTTAATTGTAGAATTTACTAAAAGCTCGGCGCATCCTGCTGGCGATTCTTTAGCGGGTTTATGGTATCCCATTGGCGTTGCTTCTGTATGTTTTATTATTGGGCTTATCTATTTATCTAATAGAATAGACAAAAATGTAATGGACTAATAAAAATGTAATCAACTAATGGCCTAAGTCATTATGTGTATACTTCTTTAAAATAAAAAAATGATTTATATGAATACGGTTAAAAAATTATTGGGATATATATGGATGCTAATGGCACCTAGTATTATCTTGTTCTTAGTATATGAAGCTTATGATAAAATTACCAAAGCTACTGCCGCTACACAATCCAATGTGATTTTGCAGTGGGTTATTATTTTATTAATTTTTACGCCTATCTGTGTTGGGTTTTTTATTTTCGGAACCTATGCTAGCAAAGGCGAATACGATCATTTGCCAGCTTCTTCTGCAGAAATAGAATAAGGGAAAATCATTTTATATAAGTACTTTTGATTTATGTCATTAGTAGTAAATACCCTTTGTAAAAATTACGGCCATCAAATGGCGGTGAATGAGGTTTCTTTTCAATTAAAGCCTGGGGAAATTGTTGGCTTTTTAGGCCCCAATGGTGCTGGAAAGTCTACTACTTTAAAAATGTTGGCTGGCTTTTTAGAAGCCGACAAAGGTTCAATTGTTTTAAATGCAGCCGCAGTTCATCCAAATGCAAGTGATGTAAAAAAACAAATTGGCTACCTGCCAGAGTCCAATGCACTTTACCAAGACTTATATGTAAAAGAATATTTACAATTTTTAACAACAGTACATTCTATACCCAATGCAGCCGAAGCCATTAATGCTGTGATTGAGCAAACAGGCCTTCAGTCAATGCAACATAAAAAAATAGCAGCCCTCTCC
>JBEGKS010000155.1:0-5119 GCA_041183945.1 Bacteroidota bacterium
ATTAGAGTCTGCATTTTATAACAACAAAGGTTTTGAAGTAAGTTCAAATGTAAGTAATTTAAGAAAAGACGCTTATTGGATGGGCGAGGCGCAATCTAGGGTAGTGGTTTCATGTACAAGCGTACAGTTAGCAAGTATTGAAGCGGCTGCTAAGAAATTCAATATTGATTTTACTGTTTTGGGTAAAGTAACAGAAGGTTCTATAAGTGTAGAGGGAGAAAATTGGGGAAGCATTGCTAGTTGGAAAAATAGTTATGATACTTCTATTGAAAATAAATTAGCTTCTTAATTAATGACCAAGCAACCCACCATAGTAATAACGGGTACTGCAGGCTTTATTGGCTCTGTGATGGTGCAGTATTTAAATGAAAAGGGATTTACTAATTTATTATTGGTGGATGATTTTGGTGTAGAAGCAAAAAGAAAAAATTGGGAACAAAAAAAATATACAAAGGTTATAGAGCGCCAAGCTTTTTTAGATCAACTCATCAATGATGAGCATGAAATTGATATCATTATTCACTTAGGCGCCAGAACAGATACCACTGAATTTAATTATGCCATTCATGAGGAGTTGAATGTGGAATATTCTAAATCTATTTGGCAGTATGCGACTAGAAAGCAAATTCCACTCATTTATGCATCTTCTGCTGCCACTTATGGTAGCGGTGAACAAGGCTATGACGATAGCCATACCATATTAGATAAATTAGTGCCGCTGAACCCCTATGGTGTAAGTAAGAATGAATTTGATAAATGGGCTATCGCGCAAACTGAACAACCTCCACTTTGGACAGGTTTGAAATTCTTTAATGTCTATGGTCCTAATGAAGGACATAAGGCTAGAATGGCCAGTGTTATTTTTCATGCTTTCAATCAAATCAAAGAAACCGGTTTGGTTAAATTATTTAAAAGTCACCGTCCCGATTTTAAAGACGGAGAACAACTAAGAGACTTTATATATGTGAAAGACTTAGTGAATGTGATAGGATGGATGATGCACGAGATGTTTGCTTCCAATTGGACTCCAGCTAAAAATGGTTTATATAATTTAGGAACAGGAAAGGCTAGAAGCTTTTATGATTTAGCTGCTAACACTTTTATCTCGCAAGGTTTAAAACCTAATATTGAATTCATTGATATGCCTTTGGATATTAGAGATAAATATCAATACTTTACTGAAGCCAATATGAATAAGCTTCGCAGTGCTGGTAGGTGTCACTGACTACGTTAAAAATTATTTGCTTCCCTCAAAGAGTTACTAATTCTCCTTTTTAAAAACAAAAGAGAAAATATACTATTCCGTAGCGATCCTTCGAGCAAAGCGAGCGGAGAGCCAAGGGATAGTATATTTTCTCTTTATTTTATAAATGTAAAATATCTAAGTAAAGTAAACTAAATAGTTTTCAAAAGCCGCACTTTGGCTTCCTGCCAGGGAGGCGTTGAAAATCTATTTAGTTTACTAACTATTAATTAGTGTGCTTTAAAAAATGCAATTGCTTTTGTATAAGCATCTTCTTTAGCAGCAGCATTATAACTTGGATTGCTTGGGTTCGCAAAACCATGACCTGCTTCATATCTATTCACCGCTAAATTCTTACCCGCTTCTTTCATATTTTTTTCAAAATCGTTCACCATGGCAGGAGAAGGGCTTTGATCTAAGTTGCCAAAAAAGCCAATGATATCACATTGAATAGATTTCAATTTATCCATATTGGTTTCTGGTCTACCATAATACATAACCGATCCTTTTGCTTGTGGTCCTGCAAGTATGGCGGTTTGTAAACTCCACATTCCACCAAAGCACCAACCCACACTATAGATAGAGGCTTTAGATCCTGCATATTTAATTGCTCCTTGAATAATGGCAGTCATTCTTCCCATATCCGCACCGCGCATTAATTTCATGGCGCTGTCTGGTGTAGCAGCTACTTTTCCATCATACATATCTACAGCAATTACATTCACATCTCCTAAGTCTGTATAATATTTATCTGATTCCATTTTTATATTGTCATTTAATCCCCACCATTCTTGTATTACAATTAAATATTTATTGCTTTTCTTTTTAGCAGCAATAAAATAAGCATTAGCCTGCTTGCCATCAGCCGCATCAAATGACATCATTTTTCCCAATAGGTTTTCTGGATTCACGACTATAGGTGAAGGGTGCATCGCAGCAAAAGCGGGTGTGCTTGCTTCTAACTTATAAGCTTGCTGTGTTTCCATATTTAAACACTCAATTACTTCCGCTTTTTCTACGGTAGGGTGTTGGGTTTTGGTCCAATTCCAGCTAATTAAACTAGCTGTCAAAAGGACGCTAAAAAGGACATAAATGGCTTTTTTCATTGATTTTTATTTATTTTAATTGAAGATGTTCACTTTTATATAACAGTTATAAACATTTTTTGTTGAGTCCTAGCTATGATTTTGTTGCCCCCCTTTTTTGGCGTAGGTTTGTACGACCTCTAAGAATTTTTCCAAATAAAGATAGGTCCAAAAAAGTAAATAACCATTTTGTAATTGGTTTAAACACAATAGAATATTTCTATTGGGTCTAATCTATTTTCAAAAAATGAACTAATAATATAGTATGGCAAAGTATGTATTTGTAACGGGCGGTGTAACGAGTAGTTTAGGTAAGGGCATCATTGCCGCTTCTTTGGCAAAATTATTGCAAGCAAGAGGCTTCACTACCACGATACAAAAATTTGATCCCTATATTAATGTGGATCCAGGTACTTTGAACCCCTACGAGCATGGAGAGTGTTATGTAACAGAAGATGGTGCAGAAACCGATTTAGATTTAGGGCACTATGAGCGTTTTTTAAGCACACCTACTTCACAAGCAAACAATGTAACGACTGGAAGGATATATCAAACAGTTATTAATAAAGAAAGAGCCGGCGAGTTTTTAGGTAAAACAGTGCAGGTAGTACCCCATATAACCGATGAGATTAAGCGTCGTATGCTATTATTGGGTCAAGATGGAAAGTTTGATATTGTGATTACTGAAATTGGTGGAACAGTGGGTGATATTGAGAGTACTCCTTTTATTGAAACCGTGCGTCAAATACAATGGGAATTACCTGAAGAAGATGTGATGGTGGTGCACTTAACTTTAATTCCTTATTTAAATGCGGCGAAAGAATTAAAAACAAAGCCTACTCAACATAGTGTTAGAATGTTAAGTGAGACAGGGGTACATCCCGATGTAATTGTTTGTAGAACAGAACATCCTTTAAATGATGATATTAAAAGAAAAATTGCTTTATTCTGTAATGTAAAAGCAGGTAATGTGATTGAGTCTTTAGATGCGAGTACTATTTACGAAGTGCCTTTGTTAATGCAAAAAGAACAATTAGATTTAATTGTTCTTAAGAAATTAAATATTCAAAATTTCAAAGAGCCAGATTTAACAAAGTGGAATGTGTTTTTAGATAAATTGAAAAATCCTAAAAGTATTGTCAATATTGGTCTTATTGGTAAGTATATTGAACTACAAGATGCATATAAGTCTATCTTGGAAAGTTTTATACATGCAGGTGCAATGAACGAAGTGAAAGTGAATGTAGTGAATGTGCACAGTGAAAATATTACGGATGAGAATGTGAATGAACAATTAGCAGGCTTGCACGGTTTATTAGTAGCGCCAGGTTTTGGTGCTAGAGGAATTGAAGGAAAAATTGTGGCGGTAAAATATGCAAGAGAAAATAATTTACCATTCTTTGGTATTTGTTTAGGTATGCAAATGGCCGTGATTGAATTTGCACGTAATATTTTACATTTAAAAGGTGCGCACTCGGTTGAAATGGATGCGAATACAGAACATCCGGTGATTGATATGATGGAAGATCAAAAAAGAATTACCATGAAGGGTGGAACCATGCGTTTAGGTTCTTATCCATGTACTATTGCAAAAGATACACTTGCCTATAAAATTTATGGAACTACTACTATTAACGAAAGACATAGACATCGTTATGAATTTAATAATACCTTCTTGAAATTATTCCAAGAAAAAGGAATGGTCACTAGTGGGGTGAATCCAGAATTAGGTCTTGTGGAAATTGTTGAATTACCGAATCATCCTTTCTTTATTGGGGTTCAATATCATCCAGAATTAAAAAGTACAGTAGAGCATCCCGCTCCTTTGTTCGTTCACTTTATAGCAGCTGCTAAACAGCAGGCAGCTAAAAAAGCGTAGTTAGTTTTTGTTTGTTTTAGTTTGTCATGTTGCTAACATTTGTTAGCTTTATAGCATGAATAACATACGTATCCTTACTTCCACCAGTTTATTTGATGGTCATGATGCTTCCATTAATATTATGCGTCGTGTGCTCCAAGAAAAGGGAGCAGAGATTATTCATTTTGGACATAACCGTTCTGCTAGAGAAATTGTAGCGGCTGCTATTGAAGAAGATGTACAAGGCATTGCCATTACTTCTTATCAGGGAGGGCATATTGAATTTTTCACCTACGTTAGAAAATTATTAGATGAGGCAGGGTACAAGCATATTAAAATTGTGGGTGGTGGCGGTGGCACTATTTTACCTAAAGAAGCAGCTTATTTAGAAAAGATAGGTATCTCTAAAATATATTTACCAGAGGATGGTTTAAAATTAGGTATTGAAGCAATGATTGAACAAGTGATTCAATTTTGTAATTATTCTTTAAAAGATTTTTCTTCAAAAAAATTACCCAAATTATCTGTTGCTAAAAAAATAGATCCACGTTTTGTAAGCAGAGCCATAACGCTTTTACAAAATAATCCTACAAAAAAGAATACTAAAAAAACAAAGCAAAATATTCCCATTATTGGGCTTACGGGAACAGGGGGTGCAGGAAAGTCTACTGTTTGTGATAGGTTGGTGCAATATTTTTTATTAGCGAACCCTACTAAAACCATTGCCATTGTTTCTGTTGACCCAAGTAAAAGAAAAACAGGTGGCGCCTTGCTGGGCGATCGTATTCGTATGAACGCCATTGACCATCCCAATGTGTTTATGCGTTCTTTAGCCACTAGGTCTGATAAAAATACCATTGCAAGTTCCATGGATGGCGTGATTGCACTTTTAATAGAGGCAGGCTACGATGCTATTATTATTGAAACAGCAGG
>JBEGKS010000156.1:0-3943 GCA_041183945.1 Bacteroidota bacterium
GTCGGGGAAAGAAGAAGCTGTGCGCCTCACGCCACCTCGCATTTTAACTCTCGAGCAAGCTATTGCTTATATCGAGGATGATGAGTACGTGGAAGTCACGCCAAAATCTATTCGTGTGCGAAAGATTTTATTAGACCCCAATGCAAGCTGTATTAGTTATACCAACTTAAGTAGTGGCCAAGAACTATTAAGAAGCATTGAGCCAGAAGCAAGACTGGTATTGAACGGCCAGTCTTATAATGTAGGTGGACTAAGTGGTCAAAAAGAAAAAGCCTATTTAAAATTGAACGTAGAAAAATTTCTACAAAAAAAAGATTCTGATTTTGTTTTTACGAACTATAGTATTTCTGAAATAAAACCTTTTATTAATTGGAAGCCTAATACTTGGCTAACCAATCCCAATCAAGCAACGGGTAAAAAAGTCACACTTCATTTTATTTCGAATTTACCTGCTTTAAAAAATATATTGGTTCAAGTACATTATGAATTATATGATGGCCTTCCATTAATCACGAAATGGGTTTCTGTTGAAAATAAATCCAATACCTCTATTAAAATGAATAGAGTAGTGAATGAAGTTTTGGGTTTAGTAGAAGAAGAAAGTGCTGTGGTAGGCAAGCCTGAAGAAATGAAAAAACAACATGGTATATATTTTGAAACCAATTATGCATTTAACAATGCCATGCGCTACGATATTAGCGATCAAACTACGCACTGGAAAACCGATTTGAGCTATACTTCCCAAGTGAATTATAATTTTGAAACACCTTGCTTATTAGAAATATACCCTGAAAAGGCCCCTGGCATTGCTTTAGCGCCGAATGAAGTTTTTAAGTCGGTGCGCACCAATGAATTATTAATGGATAGCTATGATAGACAAAGACGTGGTTTGATATTAAAAAAAATGTACAGAACCATTGCGCCATGGACTACGCAGAATCCTATTTTTATGCATTTGGTAAGTAAAAACGACCAAGAAGTAAAAAACGCCATTGACCAGTGTGTGGCTACGGGCTATGAAGCAGTTATTTTAAGTTTTGGAAGTCATTTAGAAATGGAAGATACTACTAGAAAGAATTTAAATAGATGGAAGGATTTAGCTGCCTATGCACATGAACATAAAATTTTATTAGGAGGTTATTCTTTGTTTAGTAGCAGACGCATTAGTGATGAAGATGATGTAGTGGATATAAAGACAGGAAAACCAGGAGGCGCTTTTTTTGGCAATGCGCCTTGCTTTGGAAGTAAATGGGGGCTGGCCTATAGAGATAAAATACAAAACTTTTTCTCTTATACTGGTTTTGATATTTGGGAAAATGATGGTCCTTATCCTGGAGATGTATGTGCATCCACCAAACACCCTGGACATTTAGGCTATGATGATTCTCAGTGGAAACAAATGGAAATTCAAAAAGGTTTATACCACTGGTTGAATGAACATGGAGTATATATTAATGCACCTGATTGGTATTTTTTAGATGGCACGCATAAAATTGCATTAGGGTATAGAGAAGTGAATTTTTCCTTGCCTCGTCCTCAACAAAAAATTATTAATCGTCAAAATATTCACGACGGTACACTTGAAAAAATTCCTTCCATGGCCTGGGGTTTTGTGCCTCTTACTAAATATCAAGGAGGTGGGCCAGAAGCAGTGCTAGAGCCACTAAGCGAGCACTTGAACGATTATGAACAACTCATGATGCAATATTATGGAGCAGGGGTGCAAGCCTGTTATAGAGGGCCTAGATTATACGATACAGAAACCACCAAACAAATGGTTACTAAAACTATTCTATGGTATAAAAAATATCGAAACATTTTAAATGCAGATATGATTCAGTTACGCAGAGCCGATGGTCGTGATTGGGATGGTTGGATGCATGTAAATCCTGCACTTGCTCAAAAAGGGCTGATGATGTTATTTAATCCAACTCAAGAAGCTATTACAAGAACAATTTCCTTGCCTTTATATTATACAGGTCTTAGTAAAACGGCTGTGGTGAAAGATGCTAAAGGTGTTTCGAAAACCTATACATTAAATAGAGACTATACAATTGATTTTACTTTCACTATTGCTGCCGATTCTTATAGTTGGTATGTAATAGAGTAAGCTACTAGTATTTCATTAATATTTTAGTAAAAGTCTTTAGCGCTTAGTTTAAAAATAATTCATCTACAAAAATCCAGGCAGGGGTTCCTTTGCCCGGATGCCAGGTAGGTAATTTTTTAAGATTCAATAAAGTGAATCTATAATATTTATAGGCCGCACCTGCTGGTATTGAACAGCTAAATGATTTATTTTCTCTTACCACTTCTGTTTCTTTTAAAGAAGGGAATTTAGCTTCATTTAATTTTTTAAATTGTTTACCATCATTACTTCCTTCAATCATAATGGATAAAATAGGGAAGATATAGGATCCATTATCTACAAAGGCATTGAAATGTGCTTCCTGCAAGGGCCTTGCTTGTTTAAAGCCAATCACAAATTTCATCGTGGTGTCTCTGTAGGCCAACCACTTGCCATTGGAGAAATTTTGTTCCCCTAATTCGTAATCGGTAAGGGTTTTAGCCCCTGAGCCTGGATATTTTTTATCCGGGTTGGTGACAAAATAAATAGTATCGGGATGTATATCCGATTTATAAAATGTTTTTTGCGCCATATCACTACTTATCCAACCTGGCTTGAAAGCCTTTGTTTTTAAAATAGTGTTTTTAGTAAAACGCAATTTCTTCGAATAAATAGGACTTGATAAACTATCCGGATCTGTACCATCAGTTGTATATCTCACCACTGTACCCTTTAAAAAATGTTTTACCACTACATCTAAACTACTTACAATAATTGAAGAGTCTTGTTCAATAATGGGGCTAGTTAATTTTATAATTTCAGCATCTAAATTATCGCCAATAATTATTTTTACTTTTTTATTACTTGCACTTAACTGCTGAAATTCTTTTTCACTTGAATGGTTAGTCCAAATATGTACTTCTGTAAAGGGGGCCTTGTCTAATAATGTTTTTAAACTGTTTTGATTTACTTCCATCCCACAAATAGATAAATTGACTAAACTGCTTATATTCTTTAGTGCTTCTAAGTCTCCTATTTTTAAATTCGTATAATTTAAATTTAATTTTTGAAGACGAGTGAACTGTACAATAATGGCAAGGTCTTCTTTGGTAATAGGCATTCCCTGCATATTAAGACTTACAATTTTATCTTTAATTTTTTCTAAATTCTTTAAATGCTCTATTTTATAAAAAGAACCTTGAAAAAAATTAACTTCTATATCCTCCGAGCCATTAAATAAATAATTTACTGTGAGGTAGTTGGAATTAAACTCTTTTAAATCGGGGGCTGTGTTTTTTTTATCGCCACTGCCTTTTGCAGGCGCTTTATAAGCCATAGCTAGTATAGCCAAGCTATCGGTTTTAGCGAGTTCGCTTATTTTTTTACTAAAATTACCTCCCGCCTTTACCCATTTAGTAAGAAGGGTTAATTCTTCTAAAGTTAACTGTAGCTTGCCATCTGGAGGCATATGCTTTTCATCTGCATTTGGCAAATGAATTCTTTGCAATAGTAAAGCCTCTTCATTATGAAAGCTTGTTAATATATTTCCATCCTTACCCCCTTTTATAATAAGCTCGGGACTTTGTAATTGTAATTTACCCTTTACTTTATCGGGTCCATGACAGCTTACACATTTTTGGGTGAGTATGGGTGCAATGGCTTTTTCATAAACAGATAAGCTAGAGTCAACGGTTTTTACTTCTACTGCCACTACTGGCGTAGGAATAGAAAGTGCATTTTCTCCATGGGTTAATAAAGCACCCTGATGCGTAAAAAATAGTATTACGAATAAATAGACAAGGGCAATTATTTTTTTATAATTAGCAGTAATATTTTTTATGTAAAGAAGTAACCAACTTATAAATACAATAGAAA
>JBEGKS010000157.1:0-11366 GCA_041183945.1 Bacteroidota bacterium
ACTGGAATATTTTTTTCAAACTTTTCAGTTGCATAATGTTTATCGGCATCATGTGCACCTTTTAATAAGGCTTCAAAATTATCATAGCCAATAGTTAAGGCAATAGATAAACCAATGGCACTCCATAAAGAATATCTTCCACCCACCCAGTCCCAGAACTCAAACATATTTTTACTACTAATACCAAAAGCATTCACCGCTTTTTCATTCGTGCTTAAAGCCACAAAATGGGTTGCTATATGTTTTTCATCCAATGCTTTTTCAAGAAACCAAGTTCTTGCCGTGTGGGCATTGGTCATGGTTTCTTGTGTAGTAAAAGTTTTAGAGGCAATTAAAAATAAAGTTTCTTCTGCATTTACTTTTTTCAAAGTTTCTGCAATATGCGTTCCGTCAACATTGCTCACAAAATAAACTTGAATACCTTCTACCCAATAAGGTTTTAAGGCTTCAGTGACCATCACAGGGCCTAAATCAGAACCTCCAATACCTATATTTACAATGGTTTTAATTTTCTTCCCTGTATACCCTTTATGCTCGCCACTATGTATAGCATTACAAAAGGTTTTCATTTGCTGCTGCACTCTTTTAATTTCAGGAAGAATGTTTGCTCCATCCACTAAAATACTAGTCGAAGTAAAATCACGAAGGGCTGTATGAAGTACGGCTCTATTTTCTGTTTCATTAATGGCCTTGCCTTCGTACTGCGCTTTAATGGCTTTTTCTAATCCGCATTCTTTGGCTAATTGTAATAACAATTGCAAAGTTTTGTCGGTGATAATATTTTTTGAGTAGTCAAATAAAATAGCTGAAGTGCTTATTGAATATTGATCAAATCTTGTTGGATCCGCTGCAAATAAATCTTTCATTTGTTTACGGTTCATCTCTTCCTCAAAATGCTTTTTTAATACAAACCAAGCCTGTGTCGATGTTGGGTTAATTCTTTCTAACATGTGTATAATTTCTCTTTTGTAGTTTCTCTTTTATAATTTTTTTTATAGTTTCTCTATCGTTGCTAATGTGCTTGCAAGCATCTCGGTCGTAATGTCTAAATGAACCACAAAACGAATAAGTGCAGGTGTCATCGCTATAACTAAAATATTTTTTTCTTTTAAGGCAGCTGCTAGTTGAGTAGCATTGTATTTTCCTTCAATATGTGCAATCACAATATTGGTTTCTACTTCAAAAATTTCTTTTACAAAATCCTTCTTCAACAAAGCATTTTTAATTTCTAAAGCCTTGGTATGGTCTTCTTTTAATCTTTCAATATGGTTATCTAATGCATAAATTCCCGCAGCTGCTAAAGAACCTGCTTGACGCATGCCCCCTCCAAAAACCTTACGCCATCTTCTTGCTTTTTTTATAAATGGGGTAGATCCCAATAAAACACTTCCCACTGGAGCGCCTAAACCTTTGCTTAAACAAATTGAAATGGAATCAAATACTTTTCCATATTGTTTAGGGTCTTCTTTTTTATGCACGATTGCATTGAATAATCTTGCACCATCTAGATGTAATCCTAAGCCATTTGACTTAGCCACTTTTTGAATGGCTTCTATTTCTGAAAAATCATAACAAGCGCCACCACCTCTATTGCAAGTATTTTCTAAGCTCACTAAGGTAGAAATAGGCTTGTGGACATCATCCGGGTTAATGGCTGCTAATACCTGAGCTGCAGTAATTCTACCTCGGTTTCCTCGTAATAATTTCACGGAAGAGCCTGAATTAGAGGCAATGCCACCGCCTTCGTATTGGTAAATATGGGACAATTCCTCACAAATAACTTCGTCTCCTGCCTGGGTATGGGTTTTGATAGCCAATTGATTAGTCATGGTTCCACTTGGGCAGAATAGACCTGCTTCCATACCAAATAAGCCTGCAGTCTTAGCTTCCAAAGCATTGATACTAGGATCTTCGCCAAATACATCATCACCCAGAGGGGCAGCCTGCATATAGGCTAACATAGAAGGAGTGGGAAGGGTTACGGTATCGGATCTAAAATCAATCATGCAGCGAAGATAATTCTCGAGGGGTGATTATCCTCATAAATTTTGCCAAATTGACCCCATTTTGGCTTAAAAAATGTGCATAAATGCTTTGTAATCAATATTTGTCTAATTAATTTCAAAATTGTACCTTTGCCGACTGACATTGGTTAATTTTTCCTTATATTAACTTTTGTCTAGGACAACTTTTTTAGACATTTCAACGTTATACAATTAAATAAATTCTTTGCATGAGGCAGCTTAAAATTGCTACACAGATTACAAATAGAGATTCTCAAGCGGTTGAAAAGTACTTACAAGAGATTTCTAAGATTTCAATGATCAATCCTGAAGAGGAAACCACTTTAGCGCAACGTATTAAAATGGGCGATCAGCGTGCATTGGATAAATTAGTGCAAGCTAACTTACGTTTCGTGGTATCGGTAGCTAAACAATACCAACACCAAGGTTTGTCTTTGTCAGATTTAATCAACGAAGGAAACTTAGGTTTAATTAAAGCAGCACAACGTTTCGATGAAACCAAGGGTTTTAAATTTATATCTTATGCTGTTTGGTGGATACGTCAATCTATTTTGCAAGCTTTAGCGGAGCAAGGTCGTTTGGTTCGTTTACCACAGAACAAAATTGGTACTTATAATAAAGCAAACAAGGCCTATATGGCTTTTGAGCAAGAGCATGAGCGTGAACCATCCACTGAGGAACTAGCAGGTATCTTAG
Organism: Bacteroidota bacterium; assembly: GCA_041183945.1. GTDB lineage: Bacteria > Bacteroidota > Bacteroidia > Chitinophagales > Chitinophagaceae > Sediminibacterium. The sequence goes on from JBEGKS010000157.1 coordinate 2,721, forward strand.
AAATGTCTGAGACAGAGATTAACAATATTTTCCAGTCCAATACTCGTCATACTTCTTTAGATGCACCAGTGCATGAAGCAGAAGATGTGGCCATGGGAGATTTATTAAAAGGTGGAGATGAAACTGACGAAGACGTAATGAAAGATTCTTTAAGAGAAGAAATTCGTCGCGTACTTAAGTCATTGAGTCCTAGAGAGGCAGAGATAGTTAACGCGTATTTTGGTTTAGATGGAGAGAATGGCGTTACCATTGAGCAAATTGGAATTAAATACGATTTAACGAAGGAAAGAATAAGACAAATTAAAGAGCGTGCTATTAAACGTTTACAGAAAGCAAGATATAGCAACGCACTTAAGGCTTATTTGGGCTAGTAGTATACAATATTATAAAGCCCCTTCAGTCTAAGGATTTGATGGGGCTTTTTTTTAGCCAAGATTTTGTTGATGATTTGATAATGAAGAAAGTAAAAGGATTGAATAGGATAAATTGAATTTTGAAGAACAAATAAAGTTTGAATAAGTAATATAGAAGATAATAAAAAGTTATGGAAACAGAAAAAGTAAGCATTTTAATTATAGGTTCAGGACCTGCAGGCTACACAGCTGCTATTTATGCAGCACGTGCGAATATGAAACCATTATTATACCAAGGTATTCAACCAGGGGGTCAATTAACTATTACCACTGAAGTAGAAAACTATCCTGGTTTTCCAGATGGTATTCAAGGCCCAGAAATGATGGTGAACTTTGAAAAACAAGCGGCACGTATGGGTGCAGATATTCGTTATGGCCTTGCAACTAAAGTTGATTTTAGTGGGGAGGTAAAAAAAGTATGGATTGATGATGAAAAATTAATTGAAGCCGACGCGGTTATTATATCTACGGGTGCGAGTGCAAAATGGTTAGGCATTCCTAGTGAAGAAAGATTAAATGGTTTTGGCGTAAGTGCTTGTGCAGTTTGTGATGGATTCTTTTTTAAAGGAAAAGAAGTAGCCATTGTAGGTGCGGGCGATACAGCTGCTGAAGAAGCACATTATTTATCTAAAATGTGTACCACGGTGCATATGTTTGTACGTAAGGAAGCCATGCGTGCATCTAAGGTTATGCAAGATAGAGTGTTGAATACACCGAATATTAAAGTGTATTTTAATACAGAGACCGATGAAATTTTAGGAGAGAAGAAAGTAAATTTTAGGAGAGAAGAAAGTGGAAGGTGTGCGTATTTTAAATACCAAAACAAATACAAAACAAGAAATTCCTGTGAGCGCCTTTTTTGTAGCTATTGGTCACACACCTAATAGCGGTATTTTTAAAGACTATATAACTATGGATGAAACGGGGTATATACTTACAGAACCAGGTACTACTAAAACCAATGTTCCAGGTGTATTTGCATCGGGAGATGTGCAAGATAAAAATTACCGTCAAGCAGTGACTGCAGCGGGTAGTGGTTGTATGGCAGCACTAGATGCAGAGCGTTATTTAACTTCAAAAGGACATTAATGTCTAGCGCCCCTCACTAGATGCAGAGCGTTATTTAACTTCAAAAGGACATTAATGTCTAGCGCCCCTCATATGCGCATTAGTTTAGATAAGCTTGTATTTTCAGGCTACCATGGACTTTATGCAGAAGAAAAAAAATTAGGCAATACTTACATTGTAGATGTAGTCATTGATTTTACTTCTAAGAAATCGAATATTGATAATTTAGATCAAACCATTGACTATGTACATGTATATGCACTTATAAAAAAATGGATGGAAATTCCAACGCCTTTATTAGAAACCTTGGTGGGCAATATGGCCGATGATATTTTAAAAGAACAATTACTTGCAGAAAAAGTAATGGTGAAAATTACCAAGCAACATTTACCTATTGCAGAATTTGAAGGAACCGCTTCGGTTTCAATAGAAAAATCAAGAGTTTAGGTAAAACTGACTTCGTTATTCTTATACTCTACAATTAAATTCTCTTATTCTTCCATCTCATGGAATGTATATATATATAAGAAGGCACTAGTAAAGAAATCCAATAAATAATTTCACAGACCCAGCCAATAGTAATGGGTAATTGGAAATATTCAATAGTTAAGTAAGCGTAAATGATATAAATAATAATAGCTAGAAATTCAATGGCTAAATTAATTTTAGATTGTCCTGTTCCTGTAACTGCGTTCAACCAAATTGTAGCAATAGACATAAGTACTAAGGCAAAAGAGACAACTCTTAAAACGGGAATGCCTTCTTGCATAAAGCCTTCTCCCTGTCCATAAATAGAAAGAAAAGGGGCTGCAAATACATTTAGTAATAAACACACCATTAAGGCAAAACCAACACTCCACTTTACTATTTTATTAATTAATGGAATGACTTTGTCCTGCATGCCTTGACCAATAATATTACTCACCATGGTATTCGATGTGGCCGCAAATGCCCAAGTAAAGCTTCCAAAGAAGCCAAATATATTGCGCATGGCATTGGATACGGCCAAGGCCTGTTCCCCTCTATGTTCAATTAAAATATAAAAGAACTCCCAGCTAATAATACTAATCATATACTGCATCATAATTGGGGAAGACTGCACTAATATTAATTTAATATAATCCCACTGCACTGAAAATCTTTTGAATAGTTCAAAGCGTGCACCAATTTTTTGATAGTGAATAACTAAATAAATCACAAATAATCCCATCACTTCAGATATGATAGATGCGAAGGCTGCTCCATTTAAACCCATGGCAGCAAATCCAAAATGACCAAATATTAAACTGTAATCAAAAAAGATATTAAATAGTGCTTCTGTAGCAGTTCCAATAATTAAAAATTTACTTTGATTGGTACCTACCAAAAGTGCATTACGCATTTGATAAATAAATAAAAAGGGAATACCCCAAATTCTAATTTTTAAAAATTCTATAACAATTTCGGCTCTTCTTGCGTCGTGCAGTACACTATGAAAAATACTAGGGGCAATAAAATAAGTAAATAAGATGCCCACAGCAGATAAGAATAAGGAGATAATGACACCCTGAGAAAACAAGACCCCAATTTCATCAATTCTATTTTCGCCCGCTCTTCTTGAAATAAGGGCTTGTAAGCCATTGTTTAAACCCTGGCCCATTACTCCAAAAATTAAATAATATACCCCAATGATACCTCCAATGGCTAATGCCTCAGCACTTAAGGCCCCTAAGAATATATTATTAATGACGAAGTTCACCTGAGGCACCATAATCGCTAAAGCAATAGGCAAAGAAATAGACAGAATTTGCTTGCTGCTAATAGTAACTTGTAAGGAAGGAGTGGAAGGACTGACGCTCATATATTTGCAAATCTACAATTAGTTTTAGCAAAGAACTGCCTCTTTTTTTATATCATTGCATAAGAATTAGCACTATGGCCAACAAGAAAATAGGGTTTTATGGGAAATTAGAAAGCACAGGGTTTTATGGGAAATTAGAAAGCACCGCTAATAACAAGGCTGAGAACCTATATATTATTGTCAATAAAACTAGTATTGTTTTTGTTGTAAAGCATATTGTAAAAAATGAGTTTGTTTCTATTGAGCATTTTGCACAAACAGAGGAGTCGAGCAGTTGGAGTCCCTTATTAGCCTATTTGCAAAATAATTCTAGCCTACTTCAGAATTACTATAAAGATATTTTTCTTGTTATGAATGGCAACAGGTTAATACTTTCTCAAACCGATGCAAAGGACGATTTAATTGCAGCTGCACATGAATTAGAATTAGTGCATGGTCATAAATTGGATGAAGAAATTTATACATCTGCTGTAGGGAAGAAGCATTTTTTAATTTATGGAATTGCAGATGAATTGATTGCAATATTGAATAGGTATTTCCCTTCAGGTAAATGGCAGCATTATGCTAGTTATTTTTTGGATAATGTAATTGATAATGAAGTGCAGGTTAGAATTTTTGAAGACTGCTTTATTGTATATATCGTAGAGAAGGGTATTACCAAGCTGTTGAATTATTATCCTATAGAAGGGGAAGATCAAAATATATATACCTTACTCAATAGCTGTATTAATGCAGGTATTGATACCAATACTTTTTTACTTAAAGTTTGGGGTTATGAAGAAGGCAAACATTCATTTATAACAAAGGCCTCGCCGTATTTTGCAGCCAAACAAATTATTCAGATTGAGCAAGTGCCCAATGCTTATTCATCTTATTTTATATTTTAATGAGAATTATTTCAGGCAAATATGGAGGTAGAAAAATAAATCAAAGCAGAATTAATTTAGACGGCGCCAAAACCTTAGACTTATTCGGAGGTACGGGTTGTATAAGTTATGAACTAGCTTCAAGAGGGGCCAGTGCATTAACTATTGTGGAGAAGGACAATCAAATGCTAGACTTTATTAAAAAAAATATAGAGTTACTTAAAATTGAAAATGCACAAATAGTTCGCATGGATGTATTTCAATATATAAATACTTGTACAGAGCAGTTCGATTTTATTTTTGCAGGCCCGCCTTATGCCTTAACCACTATTGATGATTTGCCGAAAATTATTGTAGAGCGAAAATTAATTTCACCAGAAGGCTATTTTATTTTAGAACATACGCCCCGTAATAATTATGAAAATTTTGCAGGCTTTAGTTTTCAACGAAACTATGGTGCTACCGTATTTAGTTTTTTCGAATAGTTAAATCGAAATCTATGTTAAAGTCGGATGCTAGAAAAGAACTCTTAGAGAAAAGAAAAAATTTAACGGCTACCGATTGCCTTAAATGGGACGACTTACTACTTATACAATTTCAAAAATTAGATTGGTCGAATGTTTCTTGTGTAGCTAATTTTTATCCTTTAGAAAATAAGAATGAGCCCAATAGTTTGCTTTTTGCGAGCTATTTAAAAACCATGGTGCCTGGTATTCAAATAGTGTATCCTGTGGTGGACGAGAATAAAACCACTATGCAATTTTACAAAGAAACAGAAACGCTTCGTTTCAATGAGGGGTATAGCAGAACCATTCGCTACAGAAAAAGTAGATCCTACTTCAATAGATGCAGTTATTGTTCCTTTAATTGGCTTTGATAGACAAGGACACCGTATTGGTTTTGGGAAAGGTTTTTATGATAAATACTTTGAAAATTACCCTAAACATAGGCCTAGAATAGGGGTTTCCTATTTTGAGCCTATTTCAAATATCCAAGATACCCATGAATTTGATGTACCTTTGACCCATTGTATTACGCCTTGGAATAGTTATGAATTTTAACAATGTATTTTTAAAATCCTTTAGAGTTTTACTTTTACCATTTGCACTTATCTATGGTTGGATTGTTTTTGTAAGGAATTGGATGTATGCTAAGCAGTATCTCAAATCAACTTCATTTAATGTTCCCCTTATTTGCATTGGTAATTTATCTATGGGAGGGACTGGTAAATCGCCGATGGTAGAACATCTGCTTTCTATCCTATCCGAAGAATATAAAATAGCTACTTTAAGTAGAGGCTATAAAAGAAAGACCAAAGGATATGCATTAGCCAACGAGGCTTCTACTGCTTTAGAAATTGGAGATGAACCGATGCAGTTTCATTTAAAATTTCCAAATGTAGCCGTTTCAGTAGGAGAAAGACGCATTGAAGCGATGGCGCAATTAATTCAAGATGTACCTAAAGTGGAAGCCATTATTTTGGACGATGCTTTTCAACACCTTGAAATTAAAGCAGGTTTTAATATTTTATTAACCGAGTATGATAATTTATTCTGTGATGACTTTTTTATTCCCACAGGTGATTTGAGAGACGATAGAAAATCGGCAGGCAGAGCAGATATTATTATTGTCACTAAATGCCCGGCTAATTTGTCAGTGGAGGAAAAAGAAGAAATAACAGAAAAGATAGACCCTGCTTTACACCAGAGTTTGTTTTTTACCACCATTGCTTATGGAACACCTTATCATATTTATAACCCTTCCGATCAATGGGTTTTAACTTTAAGGGATGAAGTGTTACTAGTATGTGGAATTGCCAACCCATTACCTTTAAAAAATTATTTACACGAAAACACCAATACGTATTATCAATTAAGTTATAACGATCATCATATTTTCTCTATTGAAGACTTACAAGAAATAAAAGAAAAATTAGATGATATTCAATCAAAAAGCAAACTAATATTAACAACAGAAAAAGATGCTGTAAGACTGGTAAAATATACAGAGGAGCTTCACGCCCTTCCATTATATGTATTACCTATAAAGCCAAAATTTTTATTTGAAGCGGAGAATATTTTTAATGAACTCGTTAAAAATTATGTTGCACAATTTTACAAAACAATAAATGGGAACTAGAAAGAACGACAAGAAAACAAAAAAGACAACGACTAAGCATACGCATATCGTTACCTCTTATAAAGGGGTGCTAGATATTGCGAAATCGGGTATGGGGTTTGTGATGGTATCAGGTTTGGAAAACGATATATTGGTTTATCCAAACGATTTTAACACAGCCTTAAAAGGCGATGAAGTAAGTGTGAAAATCACAAAAATTAGACAATCTTCCGGAAAGAAAGAAGGTAAAATATTAGAAGTACTTAAAAGAAAACAAGTTTCTTTTGCGGGCACCATGCAAGTAAAAGAAAAAATTGCTTTTTTTATTCCAAGTACGGTAACACCTATGCCAGACATTTTTATTCCCATGGGAAAATTAAATGGGGCAAAGGATAAAGACAGGGTAATTGTTCAGTTAACAAAATGGGAGAAGTCCTCTAGAAAACCAGAGGGAGAAGTATTAAGAATATTTACACCAGAACAAGAGAATGATTTAGCCATGCAGTCTATTGTGGCGGAAGCTGGTTTTGCATTAAGCTTCAGTGATGAAGTAAATGCTTTTGCAAGATCCTTATCAGATAAAATAGAGGCAGCAGAACTTGCAAAAAGAAAAGATTATAGAAAAGTACTCACATTTACCATTGACCCGGTAGATGCCAAGGATTTTGATGATGCCATTTCTTATCAAAAATTAGCCAATGGTAATTTAGAAATTGGAGTGCATATTGCCGATGTAAGCCATTTTGTACAACCAGGTACTGCAGTGGATAAAGAAGCCTATGAAAGAGCTACTTCAGTGTATTTGCCAGACCGAGTGTATCCAATGCTACCAGAGCGTATATCCAATGAACTATGTTCATTAAGACCGAATGAAGATAAACTTACTTTCTCTGCCTGCTTTGAAGTAGATGCGCATGGTAAAATAGTGAATAACTGGTTTGGTAAAACCATTATTCATTCCGATAGAAGATTCACGTACGAACAAGTACAAGAAATTATTGATACTAAAATAGGAGACAACTCTAATGAAATTTTATGGTTATTAGATTGGACACAAAAATTAAGACAGGCCAGATTCGATAATGGCGCTATTAATTTTTCTTCTCAAGAAGTGCGCTTTACTTTAGATGACAAAGGAAAGCCTACCGGTATTACTATAAAAGAAAGTAAAGAGTCGCATCAGTTAATTGAAGAGTTAATGTTAAAAGCGAATCAACTTATTGCACAAAAAATGGGTCAGGTTAAAATTAAAAAAGAAACACTTCCTTTTCCTTATCGTGTGCATGATCAACCCAATGAAGAGAAGTTATCTCCTTTCATAGTGTTTGCTAAAAAGCATGGTTATCCATTTGACATCTCAACACCTACACAAATTGCACATAGTTTTAACGACTTAATGAAGGCAGCGAAGGGTAAACCAGAGCAACATGTACTTGAACAATTAGGTATTAGAACCATGGCCAAGGCAGTGTATACCAGTGAAAATATTGGACACTATGGTTTAGGATTTGAATACTATTGTCATTTCACTTCACCTATTAGAAGGTATCCCGATATTTTAGTACACCGCATTGTGCAATCGGTTTTAGTAGAGCGTCCTATCAACGATTCAGCATTAGAACAAAAATGTGTGCACTGCAGTGAAAGAGAGCGTGCTGCCATGGAATCGGAAAGAGCAGCTAATAAATACAAGCAAGTAGAATTCTTGCGCGATTATTTAGGCCATAGCTTTGAAGGCATTATCAGTGGTGTATCTAGTTTTGGATTCTGGGTAGAAACCATTGAACATAAATGTGAGGGACTGGTAAGTGTTGTTTCATTATCTAAATTCGACGATTTCAGATTAGTAGAATCGGATTATGCCTTAGTGGGTATGAGATCGGGTCGCAAATTTAATATGGGCGATAAAGTCACTATTAAAGTAGTAGCCGCTAGTTTAGAGAAAAGACAATTAGATTATGAGTGGGATCAAACCAAAGCAGCCGAAAGCTCTACTATTTAATTTCTTTAGTTAGTTCATCAAATACAATACCTTCTTCTTTTAAACTTTTTAAAATAGGTTTATAAATAGAAGGGTGGGTAGGAATATGTAAACCCGTAATACTAATCTCTCCTTTTAAATAAGCACAAACTCCCATGGCCAGTGGCAAACCAACGGTGGTGGCCATGGCGGTTTCTGTTGCATTTTTTCCCTTTTGCACCATTGAACTTTGCACTAAATATTTTTTAGCATCTAATTCGTATTCAATTTCGTGCATCATCACTACCATATCTTTATCGGTAGGTGCTAGTTTCCATTTATTTTCAAGTATCCATTGTAAAATAGCAGCGCTGCTCTTAA
>JBEGKS010000158.1:0-7199 GCA_041183945.1 Bacteroidota bacterium
AATTGGATTGGCTCTTTTAATATCAAAGGCTCTTCTATGCTCTTTGTCCAAAGATTCTGGTAAAATAAAATAACCATACAAGGCATTAATTAATGCCAAAGCCGCAGCTACTAGAAAAGGAATTCTAGGTCCAAACTCTCCAAGTATTCCTCCTAATAATGGTCCAATAATAAATCCAATACCGAAGGCAGCTCCAATCATTCCAAAGTTTTTGGCGCGCGTTTTTTCATCACTAATATCGGCCATGTATGCAGCTGCTGTGGTTATGCTTGCCCCTGTAATGCCTGCAATCATTCTTCCTACAAATAACCAACCAATACTAGGCGCAAAAGCTAAAAAAATATAATCCAAACCAAAACCTAATAAGGAAAAAAGTAAAATAGGGCGTCGTCCGTAATGATCACTTAAACTACCTAAAATGGGTGCAAATACAAATTGCATGGCCGCATAAATAAAGGTCAAATACATAGCTGGCTTTGAAATAGCGCTAATATCGGACCTGTCTGTAATATGCATTAAATGCTGTAGCAATTGAGGTACCACTGGAATAATAATACCCAAACCTATGACATCTAGTAAAATGGTTGCAAAAATAAAACCTACCGCCGCTTGTTTAGTACTGGCCATGTTTGAAGAATAGTTGAGTAAATACTACCCTTCAAATATACATTTACTAAGCTATATTTCAAAACCGAGTCCCCAAAGACTACTCTTTGTTAATATCTAGTACTTATGCTTCATTTCTAAATACAATCACCCCATCAAAAATATCAATCAAAACCTTCTTTGATTTATCTATCTCACCACTCAATATCTTCTTACTAAATTCATTGACCACCATTTTTTGAATTAACCTTTTTAAAGGTCTGGCACCTAACTGCATATCAAAACCTTGGTCTGATAAATAATCCACTAAATAATCGCTGAACGTTAATTCAATTCCATTTTCCGCCACTAAGGCTTTTAAATTATTCAATTGAATTTTTACAATCGCCGACATTTGTTTTTGCAGTAAAGGAGAGAACATAATAATCTCATCTACTCTATTTAAAAATTCAGGGCGAATAGTTTGTTTCAATAAAGCCATTACCTCCACTTTCGACTGTTCAATTTTTTGTTCCAGATTTTTTTCCGTAACGCCCTCAAAGACTTCTTGAATTAAATGACTACCCATATTACTGGTCATAATAATAATGGTATTTTTAAAATTCACAGTCCTTCCTTTATTATCTGTTAAATGCCCATCGTCTAATACTTGTAATAAAATATTCCAAACATCGGGATGCGCTTTTTCAATCTCATCTAATAAAACTACACTATAAGGCTTGCGTCTTACCGACTCTGTTAATTGTCCGCCTTCGTCATAACCCACATAACCCGGAGGTGCACCCACTAAACGAGACACTGCATGTTTTTCTTGGTACTCACTCATGTCAATACGCGTCATCATAGAGTCGTCATCAAATAAATAATTCGCTAAGGCCTTGGCAAGCTCTGTTTTACCCACACCGGTAGTACCTAAGAAAATGAAGGACCCAATAGGTTTTTTAGGATCTTGTAAACCCGCTCTACTTCTTCTAATTGCATCGGATACAGCAGTAATGGCTTCTTCTTGTCCCACCACTCTTTTATGTAACTCTTCTTCTAAGTGTAATAATTTTTCTCTTTCAGATTGTAACATTTTATGTACAGGAATGCCTGTGGCCTTCGCCACATTCTCTGCAATATCTTCCGCATCTACTTCTTCCTTCATTAGCCTTTTACCATTGGTGCCAATCTCTTGCAAGAGTTTACTAAACTCAAGCAAATTGGTTTCTTGCTCTTTTACTTTACCATATCTTATCTCGGCTACTTTACCATAGTCTCCATTACGCTCAGCTACTTCTGCTTCTTGTTTTAATTTTTCAATTTCAGCCTTTGTGTTTTGTACTTTGTCCACCATTTCTTTTTCTTCAGCCCACTTTGCTTTTAAAGTATCTTGCTCTACCGTTAAATTACTTATTTCAATATTTAAGGCTTTCAATTGATCTGGATTGTTTTCTCTTTTAATCGCTTCCCTTTCAATTTCAAGCTGTCTAATTTGTCTAATTAAAGTATCTAACTCTTCGGGCATTGAATTCATCTCTAATCTTAACTTGGCCGCACTCTCATCAATTAAATCAATGGCCTTATCTGGTAAGAAACGATCTGTAATATACCTGCTCGATAATTCTACCGCTGCAATAATGGCTTCATCTTTAATTCTTACATGATGATGGGTTTCATATCTTTCTTTCAAACCTCTTAAAATAGAGATCGCATCTTCTTTATTAGGTTCATCAATGATTACTTTTTGAAAACGACGTTCTAAGGCCTTGTCTTTTTCAAAAAACTTTTGATATTCATTTAAGGTAGTGGCCTGGCAGCGTCCATAGCGCCTTCTCCACCTCCAGCGCCTACTAGGGTATGTATCTCGTCAATAAATAAAATAATTTCTCCGTCACTATCTGCTACTTCTTTCACTACTCCTTTTAATCTTTCCTCAAACTCTCCTTTGTATTTAGCTCCTGCAATTAGTTGCCCCATATCTAAAGCAAAAATAATTTTACTTTTTAAATTATCGGGCACATCACCATTCACAATACGCATGGCCAAGCCTTCCGCAATAGCTGTCTTACCTACACCAGGTTCACCTACTAAAATGGGATTGTTCTTACTTCTTCTTGAAAGTATATGTAAGGTTCTTCTAATTTCTTCATCACGACCAATCACTGGATCTAATTTTCCTTTATTGGCAAGTTCATTTAAATTTTTTGCATACTTAGATAAAGACTGAAACTGTGTTTCCTGGGTAGCCGAACTCACCGTCTCTCCTTTTCTTAATTCTTTAATAGCAGTGACTAAACCTTTTTCAGTTAACCCTTCATCTTTTAATGTTTTAGAAGCAAGGTCATTCACTTGTAAAATAGCAATTAATAAGTGTTCTACCGTTACAAACTCATCGCCAAAAGTTTTGAGTGCTCCGTTGGCTTTTAATAATACACTATTTAAATCTCTACTTACATTAGTGGCAGGCTCTCCCGTTAATTGCTTAGGCAAACCAGGCAAGAGTGCGTCCACTTTTTGATTTAATAAAAGAGGATTTAAATTATTTTTCTTTAAAAGAAATTCAGTGGAGCTGTCCTTATCAGATAAAATTGTTTTTAATAAGTGCAGGGTTTCAATAGCCGCATTCTTATTATTATACGCTAATTGTTGTGCCGCTTGAATGGCCTCCTGTGCTTTAATAGTATATTGACTTAAATTCATAATCTTATTTATTTATAACAAGGTATGTTCAAAAGCAGCGCCAATCTATGATATAAGTTATAATGGCATAAATAAACAAGTAAAACGGCATAAAAGTCAGTTTTGACAAGGTTTTTCTGCTATTTTTACATGCCTTATTATTAGCATTAAAATATTGAAATAATAGCTTTGAACGAATTTTCAAATACCGAATTCATTAAATCAGAAGCCATTAAAATGGGCTTTGACTTTTGTGGTATAGCTGCTGCTAAGGAACTTCCAGAAGATGCAAAGATTTTAGAAGCCTGGCTTCAAAAAGGTTTTCATGGAGATATGACTTACATGGAAAATAATTTTGAACTAAGAATTGATCCAAGAAAATTAGTGCCCGGTGCGAAGTCGGTGATTACCTTTTTAAAAAATTATTACCCCGACGAAAATTCCATTAAGGAAGCAAATACACAAGATGCTAAAATTGCTAAATATGCTTGGGGAGAAGATTACCATGAAGTGATTAGAACGCAGTTATTTAATTTACTCGATACCTATAGAAAAAAAATTGGCCCCATTGAAGGAAGAGGATTTGTAGATTCTGCTCCTGTATTAGAAAGAACTTGGGCCAAACTTTCTGGCGCAGGTTTTATTGGTAAAAATGGAAACTTAATTCAACCTAAAGCAGGCTCTTTCTTTTTTATTGCAACTTTAATTGTGGATCTTCCTTTAGTATACGACCAGCCTATTGCAAAAGATTATTGCGGCACTTGCACCAAATGTATTGACGCCTGTCCAACACAGGCGATACTGCCGAACAAAACCATTGAGGCGAATCATTGCATAAGTTATTTCACCATTGAATTAAAAGCATCTACAATTAATACAGATAGAAACTATAATGAATGGGCCTTTGGTTGTGATATATGCCAAGACGTTTGCCCTTGGAATAGATTTAGTAAAGCACATACAGAAGATGCATTCAAACCATTGACTGGTCTACTTGCTATGAATAAGGAGGCTTGGCTTCAAATTGAAGAAACCACATTTAAAGAAAGGTTTTCAAAATCTCCTTTACTGAGATCTAAATTAAAAGGAATCAAAAGAAATATAGAGTATCTAAAGAATAGAAGTTAGAGTGAGTTAATGGCTTCTTGTAAATGCTGTAATTCAATTTCCATTTTAGCGCCCAATACTTTATCATTTAATAAAGTTTGAAATTTTTCCCAAGGATACCATTTTACATTTTGCTCAAAGGACCAATGTATAACATAAGTACTATCTTTTAAAAGCGTCCATTCAAAAGTGACTAAATAAGGGCTTTGACCTGTAGCTATCCATTCATAATTTACTTTATTAGCTGTCTTATCAATGAATCGAACGGTTTGGGTACCAATATGCGCTGTGTTATTTTCCAATACCACTTTATTTTCTTTCCAATCACTCATCCACTTGTTCCAATGACTTAAATCGGAGGTGAAATATGCAATATTTGCTGCACTAGTATTTACCTCCACTGCTCTTGAAGCAATTACTTTAGAAGGGAATAGCAGTGAAATACCTGTAATTAGTAAACTTAAAATAACAACACTTATTATAACTAGCTTAATGTATTTCATTATTCCCATTTAAATATTTTAAAAGCAATACCATACACTACTACTATCCAAATAAGTAAAAAAGATATATCTGGCCAAACTGAAACTAAACTAGCTCCTTCAAAAGAAATATTACGCATAGCATTGTTAAAATGAGTTAGGGGTAATATTCTACAAAAAGGTTGCATCCAAGTAGGGAAGTTATCGATAGAGAAAAAAGTACCGGCTAATAAAAACTGAGGTAGCGTTATCAAGTTGGCAAAAGGAGGAATACTACTCTCATTTTTAGCTACCCCACTTACAATAAAACCAAAACCCATAAATAATATTAAGGCTATAAAACTTAATACCATGATACTTGCAAAAGTTACCCATCCATGTACCAATGTAAATTTAAAAGCAAAGTGACCAATGCCAATAATTATAATAGCAGTAATTAATTGAAACAGCACACGACTTAAGGCTTCTCCTAAAATTATATAAAGCCTTCGAATGGGTGTTGCATAAAATCTTTTTAAGACTAATTGTTGTCTTAAATTAAAAAACAAGAAAGCCACCCCAAATACACCTGCACTTAACAATGAAAAACCTAGTTGACCAGGTAATACAAAGTCAATGGTTCTATATACTCTACCAGGCACTTGTTGTACATTATTATTCACCACTGCCATCGTAGGCGTGTTTGCAAAATTTTCTTGATTCAACTTGCTAATAACCGCATTTAATATTGACTTCACTAATTGTATATTTTGCGGATTCGCTGCTTCTGAACTAGTTAAATTAATAGTATAAGGGGTATTTACATTATTTGTTTTTTGAATAGAAATAAGTGCAGTTAAACGCCCTTTAGATAATTCACTTTTAATTTTTGTGGTATCGCCTTCTAAGAAATTGAAGCCTGGTATATTTTTGATAGAAGTATATACAGGATTTAGTGTGTCGGAGCCTTTGTCCATGGCCACTGTTACATTAATATTACCACCACTACTTAAAAAGCCAAACACTAAAATAAAAATAAGCGGAAATGCAATGCTAAATATAACTGCTGAAGGACTTCTAAATATGGAGCGTAGACTAGCCTTTGTTATGGCTAACATGGCTGTTAATTGACTGTATGGACGCATAGCACTATGGATGATTCACCACAAAGATAGGTAATCGCGCTTGGGTTTTACCCATGATTTGCTTGACTGTTTTTACTTGTTGTAATACCTGCCACTGTGCTTCTCCTATTTCTTCCTTTATGGCCTTGGTCTTGATATTGTCTTCATAACCACTAATAAGTTCTTCAATAAATGATTTTGATTCAGGATAAGCCTTTGTACTATAGCCTTTTAATTTTGCCATTCTAGCAGCGGTGGCAAGGGCATCGTTTAAATTACCAATTTTATCAACATATATTCTATCGATTTCTTACGGCCTTTCGCCACGCGTGATTTAAATGTATGATAAGTACTATCTACACCAGATTGCATAAATCTTTCCTCCGTTGCATTCATTGTTCTTGTAGTAGAAGGTACATCTGCATATTGACTTGTTTTTACTCTATCAAATGTAATTCCAAGCTTATTTTTCATAAAGCCTTCTATATTTGGTATTACAGAGAATACACCAATAGAACCAGTAATGGTATTGGCGTCAGCTAAAATTGAATCGGCACCACAAGCAATATAATAACCACCAGAGGCAGCATAGTTACCCATACTTACCACTACTGGTTTTTCTTTTTTCAATAATTCAATCTCTCTCCAAATAATATCACTCGCTAAAGCGCTACCTCCTGGTGAATTCACTCTTAATACTACCGCATCAATAGACTTGTCATTTTTTATTTCTTCTAAAAGTTTTCTGTAATCATCGCTTGCAATAGCATCACTACCCTTGCCCATTACAATATCTCCATCGGCATAAATAATAGCAATTTTACCAGCGCCAGAACCTCTTAAAGCTACTGTAGTAGCATAATCATTAATAGTCACAAAAGAAATATCTTCTGTCTTACTTACACTTAACTTTTTAGCAATTAATTTTTTGACTTGATCATCGTATAATAATCCATCTACTAAATTATTTTCAAGTGCATCATTCGCAGACTGTATTTTACCTTCATTAGACATTTCTTTTAAAGCATTCACTTCTATGCCTCTTGTATCGGATACCCCTTGTATAAAACTTGTATAAAGCGCATTTAACCAAACAGAAGTTTGTAGTTTATTCGCCTCAGACATTTGCGCATACCTAAATGGCTCTGTGGCACTTTTAAATTTACCTGCATAAAATACTTGAGGCTTCACTTCTAGTTTATCTAATAAGCCCTTTAAAAACATAGTCTCATAATTAAAC
>JBEGKS010000159.1:0-4887 GCA_041183945.1 Bacteroidota bacterium
ATTATACCTTGATTGATGTTTATAGATTCAATATATATTATAACGCTTTTATCTTTATTGACTTTTACAGTGTTATTCAACGATAAAAATCCAACGATTCCACCAATACCTACTGAAAAGCCTCTCCTAGTAATATTCAAAATTCTTCCTTTTAAAAAACTTTTTAATTCGAATTTTTCCTTAAATATTTGCAATAATTCCTTATCAGTTTGAATTCTTCTATACGAATCAAAGTCACACAGTATATCATTATAAGGTGTTTCGAAATCTTTTACTTTTGAAATACTAAAATTTAGCTTTTTATCTTTTATCTTTAAATTAGGAACCTTTAGTTTATGTTTATGGCCAAAATCAAACATAGTATGACTTTGATTTGTCTTGAGTTGACTTTCAAAAAAACGATGTTCTGAGGCGCCATAACAAGATAAAGATGACTTTAATTCTTCTAATGATTTGTTGTTAGCCTTTAAGTTTGATTTAAACATATACTTTGTAAAATTTGATTTTATCGGGGTGGCAGGATTTGAACCTACGAAGTTCTATACCCAAAACAGATACGATAACCAGGCTACGCGACACCCCGAAACAACACTCAAATAAAAATTTATTTGAATGAAGCTATAAAATTAGCCATAAACTTATGTAATTGAGCATCAAGCTCAGGACTAATAGTTTTTTTAGTACTAATTTCAGTTAACATTGACTTACCTTCTTGATTTAATGAACTAATTAAAGCCTTTTCAAAAGCTCCAATACGAGTAATATCCAATTTATCTAGATAACCTTTTACTCCCGCAAATAAAATACAAGTTTGTTGTTCAACAGTTAAAGGAGAGAATTGAGCTTGCTTTAATAACTCAGTTAACTTTGCACCTCTATTTAATAAATGCTGAGTTGCAGCATCTAAATCAGATCCAAACTGAGCAAAAGCTGCAACTTCTCGATATTGCGCTAACTCTAACTTTAATGTACCGGCAACTTGTTTAATTGCTTTAATTTGGGCAGCAGAACCTACTCGACTTACTGATAATCCCACATTTAAAGCAAATATCTGTCCATCAGTAATAGAAATTACATTTGTCGGGATATAAGCAGAAACGTCACCAGCTTGAGTTTCAATAACCGGAAGTGCTGTAAGCGAACCTAATCCAGCGTCTTTACCCATTTTTGCAGCTCTCTCTAATAATCGTGAGTGGAGATAAAAAACATCTCCTGGGTATGCTTCTCGGCCTGGAGGACGTCTTAATAATAAAGACATTTGTCGATAAGCAACCGCTTGTTTACTTAAGTCATCAAAGATAACTAAAGAATGCATTCCATTATCTCTAAAGAATTCACCCATTGTCGTACCTGTATAAGGTGCTAAGAATTGTAAAGGAGCAGCATCTGAAGCAGTTGAAGCAACAACAATAGAATACTTAAGTGCACCAGCAGCTTCTAAGATCTTTGTAACTTGAGCTACTGTTGACCGTTTCTGACCAACAGCTACATATATACAATATAATTTGTTAGTTTCATCCCCTGCATCGTGCATTGGTTTTTGGTTAATAATTGCATCAATTGCAACTGCAGTCTTCCCTGTTTGTCGATCTCCGATAATTAACTCTCGCTGACCTCGACCAATTGGAACTAAAGCATCAACAACTTTTAATCCAGTTTGCATTGGTTCATGAACAGATTTTCTTGGGATAATTCCTGGAGCTTTAATTTCTACTCTCGCACGCTTAGCACTAGTTATTGGTCCTTTACCATCAATAGCTACACCTAAACCATCAACAACACGTCCAAGTAACTCTTTACCAACAGGAACATCAACAATAAAGTTAGTACGTTCAACAATATCTCCCTCTTGAATTAATCTGTCATTACCAAAAATAACAACACCAACATTATCATCTTCAAGATTTAATGCCATTCCTTTTATACCTGAATTAGGAAATTCACACATTTCTCCTGCTTGAATCCCACCTAAACCGTATATACGAGCAATACCATCACCTATACTTAAAACTCGTCCAATCTCATCAATATTGACATCTGAATAATAATTTGCTAATCGTTCTTCAATAATACCTGTAAGTTCAACTGCTGAAAACGCCATAAGTATTCTTTATTAAATTTATTAACTACCTAAGAGAAGATTTGAACTTCTGACCTGAAGATTTTCAGTCTTTCGCTCTACCGCTGAGCTACTTAGGTTTATACATAGAGTTTTAGATTCTATGTATAATCAAACACAAAGATACATTATACTATTATGAAGTGCCAAAGCTAATGGAGTAGGCCAAAGAAAAAAAGTCATTAAAAATATACAACAAAAAGATAAAAATAAAGAATTTTCTTTTGACAACGTGTTTAAATTATTAATTTTCGTTACTGAATCAAAAAACATAAGCTTTATGATTCTTATATAATAAAACGATGCAACTACACTAGTCATAACCCCAATAATAGCTAAAAAATACATTTCCATGTTAATAGCAGAGATAAAAATGAACATTTTACTAAAAAAACCAGCGAGTGGTGGGATACCACACATAGAAAACATTATAACAGAAAACGATAAAGCAAGTTGAGGATTTGAAATAAATAAACCAGATAAGTCATTTAAATATTTCAATTTACTTAAGTTTCCTTGTTTTCTTATAGATAAAAGAATTGAAAAAGTTGCTATAGTCATTACTATATAAATTATAACGTAAAAGAATGTAGCATAAATTCCTTCAATTGATCCAGTACTAATACCAATTAACATATAGCCAATATGGCCAATACCACTATAAGCCAAAAGACGTTTTATCTTATTTTGCCAAAGAGCCCCTAATGTACCAATAAACATCGATAATACTGAACACAAAATCAATACTTCTTGCCAAGGTAATAACAAACCATAAAAAACATAAGAAAATAATCTGACCGTTAAACTCAAAATAACTATCTTTGGAACAATCGCGAAAAAAGCCGTTACAGATGTAGGTGCACCCTCATATACATCTGGTGCCCATAGGTGAAACGGTGCCGCAGATAATTTGAATAACATTCCAACAAGAATAAATAAAACACCTAAAATTATAGCATTACTAACTTCAATATCTACACTTTTATCAATAGTTGCAAAAATTTGAAATAGCTGTTGATAATTTGTTGTACCCGTAAAGCCGTACAATAATGAACAACCAAATAATAATAACCCAGACGAAAAAGCACCAAGTATAAAATATTTTAGGCCCGCTTCAGTTGAAAATTCTGATTCACGCTTTAAAGAAGCTATTATATACATACAAAAACTTTGAAGTTCGATCGCTAAATACATTGCTATCAAATCATACGATGATACTACTAACATCATTCCTGTAACTGCTAAAATCATTAAAATAACATATTCAAAACAATTCAAATTTTCAAATTTGCTATAATCCAAAGCTAGTATTAAAGTGACTATAGTAGAAAATAATATAACGCTTTTAATCAAAATACTAAAATTATCAAAAATCAATAAATTGTTAAAAGCAACAAGTCCAGTAATTGGGTTACAAATATTTAATAACAATGCAAAACTTAAAATTTGAACCCCCAACCAAGTAACATTTCTAATTAAGATGGGATATCCTAATTTTGGCGAAGTGCTATAAATTACCGCATACACAATCAAAAAGTTAATTATAACAAGTATATAAATTTCTGAAATTGCTCCAATCCAATCAATGTTAAAATTAAATTCCATAATGATTACTTATTACTTTAAACAATTTCTAAGATGTTGGACACACTTACATGCATTACATCTAAAAAAATTTCTGGATAAATACCCATCCATAACGTACAAACAACTAAAGGAGATAAAACAGCAACTTCTCTTTTATTCATGTCAAAATAATTTGATATATAATGAATTTTTAACTGCCCAAATAAAATTCTATTGCATAACCAGAGCGAATAAGCCGCACTTAATATCATACCTAAACACGCAATAAAAGTAACTAAAGTATTACTACTAAAAGCTCCAACTAATGTTAAAAATTCTCCTGAAAAACTACTCATACCAGGAAAACCTAAATTAGCAATAGAAAAAAATAAAAAAAATAAAGTATACAACGGCATTACCTGAGCGATTCCAGTATAATACTTGATCATTCGCGTATGGTGTCTATCATATAACACCCCTATACAAAGAAAAAGTGCACTTGAAACAAATCCATGACTTAACATGATTAAAATGCTTCCTTCTATACCTTGCAAATTTAAACTGAAAATCCCTATTGTAACGAATCCCATATGAGCTACAGAAGAGTAAGCAATTATTTTCTTTAAATCTATTTGTCTAAGAGTTGTAATTGATGTATAAACAACCGCGATTATACTCATTAAATAAACTAAAGGAGTAAAATAAACGCTTCCTTCAGGAAACAAGCATAGTGAAAATCTTACAAGTCCATAAGTACCCATCTTCAATAATATACCAGCTAAGATAACTGAACCAGCTGTTGGGGCTTCAACATGAGCTTCTGGTAACCAAATATGAAACGGAACCATTGGCACTTTTACTGCAAACGAAGCAAAAAAAGCTAACCATAAAATTATTTGCTTCTTTTCTGAGAATGGGACATTTAATAACAATTGGAAATCTGTAGTTCCAGCTTCAAAGTAAATCAAAAAAATGGCTAATAACATTAAAACAGATCCAACCAGTGTATATATAAAAAATTGGTATGCTGCTTTAATTTTTCGAGTTCTAGAACCCCAAATACCAATCACAAAAAACATAGGAATCAAAATGCTTTCAAAGAATATATAAAATACAAGTACATCTAAGACTGAAAATACAAATATTAATAATGAACCCATTGATAAAAAACAAATATAGTACTCTTTTTCGTACTTAACAAC
>JBEGKS010000160.1:0-4067 GCA_041183945.1 Bacteroidota bacterium
ACTTCAGATGTTATGAGCGTGCCCGATCAATATTTATTAAGAGCTGGTACCAATTTTACAACCAATGCACTAACCCTTTCATTAGGTGGTCGATACGAATGTATTCCTGCCAAAGATTTAATAGGCGACAATACTGGCTTTAGAAGACCAGGTAATGTACTAGCCTTAGAACCAGGTGCTAATTATAGTTATAAAAATTTCAACTTCTATTTATATGCGCCAGTAGCTATTAGAAGAGAAAGACCACAAAGCTATCCAGATATTTTAAAGACCAACGATACTAAAGTATTTTCAAGAGGCGATGCTGCCTTTGCAGATTATAGCCTTAGTCTAGGATTTGGCTATAGGTTTTAGGGCTAATCGAAAATAGAACTATTCGTTTTCCAATCTTCCATTGAAACTAAGTTTATATCTTTTACAGATCTCTTATTTAATTGATACAAGACTGCGCCCACAAAAGCATCTCCAGCACCCGTCGCATCTACTGCTTCTATAGGAATGCTTTTAATAATTTCAATATGGTCGCCTATTGAAACTAAAGTACCTTCCTTGCCAAGTGTAATAGTAAATACCGCCTTTGTTTTTTTTCTTAAAGCAGTAGCAGCTAAAGCCACACTGTCACAACCAGTAATTAATAAAGCCTCTTCGTCACTTAGTTTAAAAAATGCGCAGTTTTCAATAAAGTGACCACACTGCTCTATAAAATAGGCGCTATTATTTTTAAAAAGTAAATGCCTGTAATTAGGATCAAAACTTATTAGACAACCTGCTTTTTTTGCTTTAGCTAATAATTCAAGATAAGTATTTTGAAGAGGGCCGGGTAAAAAAGCAGTAGCCGATCCAAAATGTACAATTCCATATTCATTTAAATTAACTGCGGCTAAATCTAAAATGGTTAACTCTTTGTCGGCACCTCTATTAAAATAAAAATCTCTTTCCCCATCCTGCATTAATGAAACAAATGCAAAAGTGGTAAAATGAGCAGGGTCCTTCATAATTAAATCTGTATCCACTCCCATTTCTTTAAGCAAACTTATAAGATGATGTCCAAAAGGGTCGTCGCCTACCTTGGCAGCCATGCTTACCTCGCCTCCTAATGCGGCAATAGCCGCTGCAACATTGGCGGGCGCACCACCTGCTTTTTTTAAAAAATGTTGGCCATTAGATAAGGATACATTTACATCTGTGCAAATCATATCAATTAATGCCTCTCCAATACAAAGTACTTTCATCTCTTATTTATATAATTAAATATAAGCTTTTTTTAAAAGGGCTGTATCTTTGTATTGTCTAAATAATTATATCCCTTCATGTCTATAGAAGTTAGTTATCAAAAAGCGCAGGTCTTAGAAGCCTTACGTTATCACTTTATAAAGCAGCCGGAAATTAAAACCCTTATGATAGTGGTGAATGTGTATGCAATTCTAACAGGGGTGTTATTGTTTTTAAAAAAAATTAGACCAGAACTATTTTTATTAGGCTCGGTTTTGTGGATTGTACTTTTACTTTTATTTTGGTATGTGATGCCTAGTATTTTTTATAAAAAAACGGCTTTGTTTACTTACTCCTGGGATTTTAGTTTTGATACCCAAAAGGCAAGTCTTCAATCCCTGCAAGGAGAGGCCAGCTGGAATTGGGAAGAGTTAACCCATTACTTTGAAAGCCCTCATTTTTTCCATATTTATTTTGGCCCTAAAACATTCTTTATTATTCCTACAGATAATATGACCAGCGAAGAGCAGCAAGCTTTAAGGGCTATTTTAAAGAATAAATAAGCGCTTATTAAGTACTTAATGAATTGTTCTTAGCTAAGGTTATCCACTTTTTACTATTGATAGCTATTGAAAACCCCCCATTTTACTACTAATTGTTCGTCTATAAACAGGCCTATAAAAAGCCCTATTTACGCTATTTCGAGCCTATAAGGGCCCCAAAAAGTCGAAAATAAGCCTACCTTGTAGCTGGACTTCAAAATGTGTAAACAAAAAGGCAAATAAAATACTTCGTTTTTAACAAAAAGTATATTTTTGCGCCGTAAACAAAACTTTTTACAATGTCAGACATCGCTACAAGAGTTAAAAAAATCATCGTTGACAAATTAGGTGTAGATGAAGCAGAAGTTACAAGTGCAGCTTCTTTTACAAATGATTTGGGAGCAGATTCTTTGGACACAGTTGAATTAATTATGGAATTTGAAAAAGAATTCAACATTTCAATTCCTGATGAACAAGCAGAAACTATTACTACCGTTGGTCAAGCTGTTGCTTATTTAGAAGAGCACGCGAAATAACTAATTCATTTAGAAGTTTCAAGCTGAATCATCGGCATATTTAAATCCGCCTTTTTGAGCCTTTGCTTTAAAGGCGGATTCTTATTTTAAAACCATTAACATGCAAACTAAACGCATTGTAGTTACAGGAATTGGTACTTTAACACCTATCGGAAATAACCTAGCATCTTACTGGGAAAATTTAGTAAATGGTGTATCGGGTGCAGATATGATAACACAATTTGATGCTTCTAAGTTTAAGACAAGATTTGCATGTGAAATAAAAGGTTTTGATCCTGTTGAATTTATGGATCGCAAAGAAGCTAGAAAACTAGACCGCTTTGCTCAAATTGCATTAGTAGCAAGTGACCAAGCGGTTATTGATGCGGGTATTACCAAAGAGAATGTGGATCACGATAGAGTAGGTGTTATTTTTGCAAGTGGTATTGGTGGTTTAACCACTTTCACTGAAGAGGTTACCAATTTTGTACAAGGAGATGGTACCCCTAGGTTCAATCCATTTTTTATTCCAAAAATGATTTTAGATATAGCCGCAGGGCAAATTTCTATGAAGCATGGTTTTCGTGGACCCAACTTCGCAGTCGTAAGTGCATGCGCTTCAAGTACCAATGCTATAGTCACTGCGATGGATAATATAAAATTAGGCAAGGCCGATATTATTGTTACGGGGGGTGCTGAGTCAGTGATAGGTATTGCGGGCATGGGTGGTTTCAATGCCATGAAGGCTATGAGTGAAAGAAATGACGATCCTAAAACAGCGAGCCGTCCTTATGATAAAGACAGAGATGGTTTTATTATGGGTGAAGCTTCTGGCGCTTTAATTTTAGAAGAATTAGAGCACGCGAAAAAACGCGGTGCTAAAATATATTGTGAAGTAGTAGGTGGTGGAGCTACTGCAGATGCGTATCATTTAACAGCGCCACATCCCGATGGATTAGGTGCAAAAAATGTAATGATCGCTGCTTTAAAAGATGCAGCAATGCAGCCATCTGATATTGATTATATTAACACGCATGGAACTTCTACACCTCTTGGAGATATTGCAGAAACCAAGGCCATTACAGCGGTCTTTGGTGAACATGCTTATAATTTAAATATTAGTTCTACTAAGTCCATGACGGGTCATTGTTTGGGAGCTGCAGGGGTGATTGAAGCCATTGCTTGTATTCAAGCAGTCGTGCATGATATTATTCCTCCTACTATTAATCATTTTACAGACGACCCTGAGTTAGATCAACGCCTTAATTTTACTTTTAATACAGCGCAAAAAAGAACAGTGAATGCAGCCTTAAGTAATACTTTCGGATTTGGTGGACACAATGCCTGTGTGATTGTAAAAAAATACAAGGCCTAATTTAAAGTGAAAAGAATACAAAATTTACTTTCCTTTTTCAAAAAATCTGAATTTGAAAAAAATTTAGCAGCACTCATTGGGTATAAAACAAAGAGTCTTGTTCTTTTTCAAACGGCATTGAATCATAGATCGGTTAGAGAAAATCCTGCAGAAAATAATGAAAGGCTAGAATTTTTAGGTGACGCTGTTATTAGTGCTGTGGTGGCCGATTATTTATTTAAAAAATATCCCTACAAAGGCGAAGGTTTTTTAACAGAGATGCGCAGCAAGATGGTGAATAGACAACAACTAAATCATATTGCAGTGCAAATGGGACTTCGCAAAATGACTAGGTTTAATAAAATGGATGGGTCTTTGAAAACCAGTCAAATTTTTGGTAATACTTTGGAGGCCTTGGTGGGCGCTATTTATTTAGATAAGAAA
>JBEGKS010000161.1:0-3851 GCA_041183945.1 Bacteroidota bacterium
CATTATAATAGCCAATTAAAGTATAGTAATTGTTGATTAAAGTCTGCTTATTCTTAGCTGGATCCTTTAACAAATACTCGTTTTGCGTATTAACCGCCTCAAATAAAATACCTAGGTTATTGGCAGTATCCAACAACTTAGCGGCTCTTACATTCATAGAATAGCCATTAGGCTTATCAGGGAAGGCTGCCACATACTCTTTAGCAGTTGCTGTTGCTATAGCCCCCTCTTTGGCATTGATGGCAATACTGGTTGTTTTATAATAATAGACTTCATCTTTCACCCCTCTAAGGGCAGAATAATTCGTATACCACTTTAACTCATCGGCATACATATTATTTTTTTCTAACATTTCATAGCCTAATTTGTAATATTTAAGCTTGTTTACCTTGGCTGTATCCGCAGCTATCGCTTTTTCTAAAATGCCCACTAAGGAAGCTTGACTTCCACTAAATTTGGATAAAATCTTCACCGCTAATTCATAATCGGTATTGATTAACTTATCCGGAGTCGTATTAGTAATATAAGGTTCGATATAAGATTTAGCTAAAACAGTATCTCCTTTTTTATCATAGTTTTTAGCTAATAAAACAGCTAAGCCTGGAAAAATAGTAAGACTTCCTGCAGCTTCCATTGCCTTTGCTTTCTCTAAAGATTGATCAAATTGACCAGATCTAAATAAATAATCGGCACTGAAATATTCAAAAATTGGATCCTTGTCTGCGTACTGTAAAAATAAATCCAAATTCGTTTTTGCAATACTTGTGCTTACTTCAGCATAGTAGGTATATAAAGAAAAATAAACAGGCGCAATAGCTGGATCGGCTGCGATAGCTTTATTATAATACTCGTCTAAAGATTCTTTATTGTTTTGTGTTTGATACACTTTACCAATTCTATAATAAGCATAGGCATTTTTCGGATCTGCATTGATAGCATTTTGAAAAGCAGTCACCGCATCTCCTCCATTTTCGCCACTTCCTAATTTCAAATAGTTAATACCTAGGTTCACGTAAAGGCTTGAATTCACTACATCGTAGGCGCTTACCGTTTCTTTTAATTTATCTATAGCATATCTATGATCTCCTATACTTATTGGTAATTCAGCAAACACATACCCAATTGCATTAATAATATCTTGATTAGGTTTGCCCTTATATTTCCCTTTGGTATTTAAAGTCGAGGTAATTGCCACTTCTAAATTTTGTTTCACTGCATTTACATCCGCACCTTCTAATGATTGAATATGAGACATACCCACTAACAACCATGCATCACCGCCTTTCGCTTGTAAACTTTTTTGATATAGTTCTTTTGCTTTCTGAATAGATTCTGGCGTAGAAATACCATTGTAGTTTTGCGCTAACATTGCCTGACCATACCAGAAAATAGTTTCTCCATCACCTGGATTTTTATCATAGGCCTCTTTAAAAAAATTAAGAGCCGACTTGTTTTTTTCGTAGTTCAACATTTTTAAACCCTCTGCTAAAGGAGAAGGTGCTACTTGAGCCATTAAGGCAGTAGAAAATACAAACCCTACCAAAAGAAAAACCAATTTTTTCATCACTTACTTTTTTTCATTTTAAATTTATTCCAAGCTCAATATACCATTTATTGGACAAGGTATATGTCCCTATGACACATCTATTTTTTCTATATATAGACTGAATTAACAGGGAATCCTAAAAATATTAATTTTTTGGCAAGAATCCCATTAATTTTTTATTAATAATGCCAATTCTTGTTAGTATTTGATGAGCGTTAGTTTAGTAAACCCTTTCTTTTCTTAAATCCCATTTTGGCAGGTACTAAAAAAGCCCTTTGAAAAATTAACTGCCCTCTTTCTAAGCTCATAAAATTAAGTAGGCCCGTTCCAAGACCTGGGGCATTTTCTTTTAAGATATAATAAATGGGTAAAGAAAGAGAATAATGCCCCTTACTAATATTCGCCTGAGAGGGCTGTGAATAGTAGCCTTTTTCAATACATAAGGTACATTCCACTAAGGCCATTTTTAGGATCTTTCTATCTTCCATTTGCTTTGGATCGTAATTATCTCCCACCCAATTCATGCCCACAAAGCCAATGGCATTAGGATTATTTTTTATATAAGAGATGACTTCTTCACTTCCATTTGCAGAAACTACATTTTTACCAAAAGGGGTTTCATGCAATAAACTATCTTTTAAAAAACGAACCACCCCCGTTAAATGATTTCCATCCATCACCACCTGCTTATTATTTTTTCCACTCAGTGATGCACTTAAATCGGCCATAGAGAAAACTGAATCTTTTGTTTTTTTATTCACCACCACCGCAATGGCATTATAAGCAAGTATGCCAAATGTAGGTGCATAATTGAGTTGGTCTTTATAATTGGCTTGTTCTTTTTTATCAAGCCCTCTTGTTACAATAATCATACGGGTGCTATCGGAAGCCAAATCTTTGAAACATTCAATTTCAGATTTATAATCAACTTCAATAATAGCTTTAGGAAAACTTAGTGCAAATACTTTAAGCTCTTGCTCTATAAAGGGTTTAAAGCTTTCTTCCACAGAAATGCGAATACGGCCTTCACTGGGAGTATCTACTTGCTCGGTTTTAGAACTTGTCTTGCAAGCTGTTGCCAAAATGCAAAGGCTGAACATAATATATAAATAACGCATCTACTTTAATTTAATAGTCAAAAGAAAAATGAAAAGGCTAATACATTTGATTTATACCTCTGTACAATCTGAAACCTCCATACAATAAACAAAGACTTCCAAAAATATATCTAAAGTCGGCACCTGCATTAATAATCATATCTAAATGGAACCATTTAGCGCCCAACATTAATACACCACAACCCAGAATAAGGGTGGCCATGGTATAATCATAAATACTTCTAAAAATTCGGTAGGTTCGCTCCGATTTTTCACGAGGCGCATTGGGCCTAGGCTCATAGGGTTGTTGACGAGGGTCTTGATTTTCCATAAAATCGGGTTTTAAAGAAGCAATTTAAACAATTAATAGCCGATGAATTTAAAAAATTTATCTTTACTTATAAATTTGAAACTATGAGCAAACCTTCTTTGCCACAAGGTACCAGAGATTTTAATGCGGCTACGGTTCAAAAGCGTCAGTTTATATTTAAGACCATCCAATCTGTGTTTGAAACCTATGGGTTTCAGCCATTGGAAACCCCTGCTATGGAGAACTTGGAAACCTTAATGGGCAAGTATGGGGAGGAAGGCGATAAACTAATATTTAAAATTTTAAATAACGGCTTAGACAACCCACAGAAAAAAGAACAAACACTAGAAGGGGTTGAAAAATTATTCGCAGGCAAAAATAGCACGGCCATTACAGAGCGTGCTTTAAGATACGATTTAACCATTCCCTTTGCAAGATATGTAGCCATGAACCATGGCTCAATGAATTTTCCTTTTAAAAGATATCAAATACAACCTGTATGGCGTGCCGATCGACCTCAAAAAGGAAGATACCGTGAATTTTATCAATGCGATGCAGATGTGGTGGGAAGTGAAAGTTTATTAAACGAAGTTGATTTAGTGGCGGTGTATCTTACTGCTTTTCAAAAATTAAATTTACCCGTTGAAGTAAAAATAAATAATAGAAAAATACTATTAGCGCTAGCAGAAATTTGTGGAGGAGAAGATAAACTCATTGACTTAACCATTGCAATAGATAAGTTAGATAAAATTGGATGGGATAAAGTAAAAGAAGAATTGCATAACAAAAACTTTAGTGAAGCGCAACAAAAAATTATTCAGCAGTACTTAAACATACAAGGAACTAATGCAGAAAAATTAAAACAGTTAAGTGTTTTACTAGGCAATAATGAAGTAGG
>JBEGKS010000162.1:0-3781 GCA_041183945.1 Bacteroidota bacterium
TCAATTAAATAAATGGTTCGAGTCGAACCCACAAGCATTGCAAATAAATTTTGATCGAATACAAAAAATTAATACGGCTTCAGTTTCAAAAAGATCTTTTTATATCATTAATAAAAATGTCGCTAAAATAATTTCAGCGCGTGCATCTGCTATTTATAAATTTGAATTGAATAATTATTGGAGTACGAATGCAGGAGTAGAAATAGCTAAAGATAAAATTCATTATTTTAATGAAGTTGATAATCTTTTA
The DNA here is from genome assembly GCA_041183945.1 of Bacteroidota bacterium. Lineage (GTDB taxonomy): Bacteria > Bacteroidota > Bacteroidia > Chitinophagales > Chitinophagaceae > Sediminibacterium. The sequence continues at coordinate 251 of JBEGKS010000162.1, forward strand.
GGCGGGCAGTTTTTTTACAATTACAATGGCTGGGTGATAGATGATGGACTTGTAAATAGTTTTCAAAATAATATACAAAGTCCTGACCAAAAAATTAAAGAAGGGGAGAGATGGGGCCCTAATTATGAGTTGCAGTCTTTGCAGGCAAAAAGTTGGTTGCAAGTTAAAAATACAAGTCCAAGATGGGAATTCTCCACTGGGCTCAATTATGCTACTGACTTGTTTCAAAGAAATGGATGGAATCAAAATGGACTTTTTATAAATAATTCCCTAGGATCATCTTCACTTTTTTATTTTCCTAGTCTAGGGTACAAGGGAGAAGTTTTATATAAATTTTCAGGTCGTATTTATGCAAGATCAATTTTTTTTAATCAACAATATGCTCCTAATGCACCTAATGTATTTTTAGACCCTTCCTTACATAGTTTTCAAACACCTTTTTTATTACCTCTTTTAAAAAATGGAATTGATCTTAGCCTTTATTTCAGAGGTGTTGATACTAAAATTATGTTAAGTGCTTATTACCAAAGAGTAAAGAATGAGTCAGAGAAAAGATTTTTTTATCATGATAAGTATAACTCTTTTGTTTATGGAGTAGTCGGTCAAAAGGAAAGTGTTTATCAAGGGCTCGAGTCTTCTGTGGAGACCTTGCTGTTTAATTTACTACAACTTGAAATGTCTATTAATATTGGGAAATACTTTATTTCTAACAATCCTTTGTATGAAATTTTATTAGCCAATGATATATATAAAGTGGAGTCTGGCCTATTGAGATTAAAAAACTTGCCTGCTACAACAAGTCCTGAAATAACAGAAGCTGTTACAATACAAATGCAACCTACTTATACAACGCGTGTTTCCATAACAGGTATTTATGCAGCAAAAAGAGCGATTAGTTATGATTATTATAGGCGTTCTGCCTCAGTGCTCGATCCATTATCTGCCCAAAAGCAATATGCAAGCCTTCATGAGGTCCCTTATTTGCCAAACCAATTTGTTTTAAATGCTTCTTTTTCAAAATCATTTAATCTAAAATACGGAAATCGAAAAATACCCATTTATAGCAATTTTAGTTTTAAAAATTTACTCGGCACTCTTATTCCAGTATTAGTATTCGAACAATCGCGTTTCGATTATATTAATTTAAATCCAAACAAATACCCCTATAAATATTTATATGACCAAGGCATCACCTATGCTGTTGGTATTCAATTACAAATACAATAAATTCATGAAAATTAAAACCACCGCAACTACTTTTATTGCTTCAATAGCAATTGTTGTATTCTTTTTTTCAGCTGCCTGTCTAAAGCAGTCTGCCTATGCACAGCCAGTAAGTGGTAATGATACAGATTCAATAATTAGCATAAGGGCGTTTAGAAAATTACATTCGATTGGGAATGTCGAGTCCATTACTAAATCAATGGCTTTAGAAGCTACTATTGTGGCTAATGACGAGCACGATAATTTATATAAATCAATTAGTATACAGGATACATCTGGTGGAATAATAATTAGTATAGATGGCAGCTCCTTGTATCAAACTTATCCTGTTGGAACAACTATAAGAATACATTTACAAAATTTATTTTTAACTGATTATAGAAGGATGTTACAAGTAGTAGCATCTGTAGATACAAGTTCTGGGCAATTAGTAACCACTGGCATACCAGCATCTTTGTTATCTAAGTATATAAAAGTTGTTAAAGAAAATACCAATGTAATTCCTTTGTTAGTCTCTTATAAAAATTTAGCAGATAGCTTGCAAGGCCGACTTATTAAAATATCGAATGTTGAATTTTCTGCAGCCGATACTAATTTAACTTACGCAGACAAGAAAAATAAAATTGGCGCTAGTAGAAGTTTGAAATTTTGTACTGGAGGAACCATTTATCTTAGGACCAGTGGCTATGCCGATTTTGCTGGTATTTCTATACCTAAAAATAATGGGGATATCGTTGGAATTTATTCTGTTTACAATTATGAAAAGCAGTTATTATTAAGAGACACAAGTGACATTTTGTTTAGGGGGAAGCGCTGTACTGGCGCAGCCTGGCTCAAAAACTAGCCTCATTCGGCTTATTGCTTGACAGCTTGGCAGAATTTGGGCTTTGGTACCCTGTTTGCTAGTATAGAGCTAAACAACAGAACTATGCAAAAAGGTCAAATTAGAGTTCAGACAGAGAACATCTTTCCTATTATTAAAAAGTTCCTTTACAGCGACCACGAAATATTTTTACGTGAGTTAGTAAGTAACGCTGTAGATGCTTCCCAAAAACTAAAAACATTAAGCTCAAAAGGCGAAGTGAAAGGCGATATTGGTAACCTTAGAGTAGATGTAATTTTAGATGCCAAAGAAAAAACATTGACCATTATGGACAATGGTATTGGTATGTCATCTGAAGAAGTAGATAAGTACATTAACCAAGTGGCCTTCAGTGGTGCAGAAGAATTTGTAAACAAATACAAAGACGCAAGCATTATTGGACATTTTGGTTTAGGTTTTTATAGCGCCTTTATGGTGAGTGAAAAAGTAGATATCTATTCTAAAAGCCACAAGGATGCACCAGGTGTTTTCTGGAGCTGCGATGGTAGTACTGAATATGAATTATATGAAGTAGACTATAGTGCCCGCGGTACTAAAATTGTTTTACATATTAACGAAGAGAGTGCCGAGTTCTTAGAAGCGCAAAGAGTAAAATCTATCTTGGATCGTTTCTGTAAATTCTTGCCAGTAGCTATTTATTTCACCGATGCGAATGCGGAGAAGAAGGAGGCTAAAGGGGAGGACGGGAAAGCGGCTGAAGCTGAAGTAGAAAAACCAATTAACAATACCAATCCTTTATGGATTCGTAAACCTGCCGATTTAACCAAAGAAGACTACGAGAATTTTTATAAAGAATTATACCCCTTTGGTGAAACACCACTTTTTTGGATTCATTTAAATGTAGACTATCCTTTTAATTTAACGGGTATATTATACTTCCCAAAAATTAAGCAAAGCTTTGAAATTCAAAAGGATAAAATTCAGTTGTATTGCAACCAAGTATTTGTAACCGATGAAGTAAAAGATATTGTACCTGAGTTTTTAATGCTATTACATGGTGTTATTGATAGCCCAGACATTCCATTAAACGTAAGTCGTAGCTATTTACAAGGCGACCCGAATGTGAAAAAAATTAATGCGCACATTACTAAAAAAGTAGCTGATAAATTAGAGGAAATATTTAATTCCGATAGAAAGTCCTTTGAAGAAAAATGGGAGAGCCTAGGCTTATTCGTAAAATATGGTATGATTACCGACGATAAGTTCTTAGACAAAGCCAATAAGTTTTTGATCTTAGAAGACGCAGCTGCTGCAGGTACTTTCTATACATTGGATGAATATAAAAAAGCAACCGAGTCTAATCAAAAAAATAAAGACGGTAAACAAGTATTGTTATATACTACCAACCCGGTAGGTCAAGATGCGTTTATACAAGCAGCAGTAGGTAAGGGCTACAAAGTGATTAAGTTGGAGACCATGGTAGA
>JBEGKS010000163.1:0-857 GCA_041183945.1 Bacteroidota bacterium
TTTCACAACAAAAATATTTTTTTGAAAACTTACAAAATTAATTTCCCTTTTTCTGGTAATATCATTGCGAAATTTAACGAGTCATTTATTATTAATGTAATTGAAAAATAATGCAAAAACAGTAAACATGATAGAATTTGCTTTATTTTATAATGGTTTCTGTCTACGACGATTTTTTTGATGATAAAACTTTAAAGGTTGATGAAATAGACAGCATTTTTTATCATCCTGAAACATTTAACCCTCAAACATTTTTCGAGAAAGTATTTATTTATACACATACCCGTTTATTAAATGATGTTGCTGATAAAGCACAATATTTTAAAGATTTCGAAGGCCTTCATATTGCACAAAAAGATTCTTTAGAACAGTTCAACCCAAATGTTACTGACGAAACTCTTTTATCTATTACTACTAGAAAAGGTGGCTACTGTTTACTAATGTGTAGGCATTATTTAGATACACCCTATCTTCCAGCAGCCAATGCTACTTGGTATGCTTTAGGTGGTGTGATTCAATTAACCAATGACTTGTATGATATATATAAAGATATGCAAGAAGGTATTATTACACTTGCTGTAAGAGCTAAACAGTACGAAGCGATTTATGCACTATATACTAAACATGCAGAGGCCTTAAATGAAACTATTAGACAACTACCTGTATCCCATGCTCGCAAGATGGATTTATCCATAATATTAAATGTAATTGCTGCTTTTGGCTATGTAGCTTTAGACAATTTAAAACGATTGCAAGCGAATAATTCAAATAATTCAAATTTACCTGCATTTGATACATTGGCAAGAAAAGAATTAATAATAGACATGGAGAAAAATATAAATAGATATAAATTATTA
>JBEGKS010000163.1:870-4621 GCA_041183945.1 Bacteroidota bacterium
ATTATGAAAAATTCAATTTTAGTAGTCGCTTTTTTATTGGCTAGTGCTAGCCTTTTTGCACAAAATAGTTTTAATGGATTAGAATTAATTAATAATTAATTTTTTCATTCTTGAATGTTGTAGGTAACCATACCTGCATGGCATTGCTTCCTCTATTACACCAAGTATAATATGGAATGGCTCTTACCTTCTGCATTATAGTTTGTGCCGATAAGCCGTCATTATTTATTTGTATAACGGGTAAATTGGCAACAAGACTCACTACTTTTTCATCTAAGACAGAAAAATTCTCTGCAGTGAATGTACTTTGAGTAGGTGCAATAATATTCCATGCTTTCCCATTATTATCAGCTCCTTCAACACAATACACAATGGGGCCTCTTTGTAAAGCAACACGACCATTATCCTGTAATAGCTCATCTCTTGCTTTTATTTTTTGAATTGTCATTGGTATCTGATACTCCACTACATCATTATTTTTCCATTCTTGATTAATAATTGCATAGCCATTTTCTATTGTATACATTACTTCTTTCCCGTTCAATAGCATAATAGGTTTTGAATCTGGTAATGTATTTTCAAAAGAATACAAATTTCCTGGTGCAGGTATTCCATTTGCCCAACCTGGAATTCTAAAGCCTATGGGTAAAGAAACTTTTTTCTTCATAGTAAGGGTGCACTTCATAGAACCTTCCCAAGGATAGTTAGTTGCCATAGTGAACTGCATGTCTCCATTAGGCAGTTTAATTTGAGTATTACTACCTACAAATAAATTCACATAAAACTTTCCATTTGAATACCCATAAATATAATTTCCTAAAGAAGCTATTAACCTAGCAATGTTAGAAGGACAACAAGCAGTACCAAACCATTCTTTTCTTGCATTTTTACCAGATGATGCTAAAGGGTTGCCGTAAAAGAATCTATCACCACTTAAAGAAAGTCCATCTAAGGCACCATTATATAAGCTACGTTCTAATACATCGATGTATTCAGCATTACCTGTTAAACTATTCATTCGCTGATTCCAAAAAACCATTCCTACAGAAGCGCAGGTTTCACAATAGGCTTGCTCATTAGGTAAATCATAGTCATTGGTAAAACCTTCATTACTTCCAGCAGAACCAATACCTCCTGTGATATACATATTTCTATACACTACATCTTCCCAAACTCTTCGCATGGCTGTTACATAATCATTATCGCCAGTATGTGCAGCCACATCTGCAGCACCAGTATATAAATACATGGCTCTCACCGCATGACCAGTGATATCTTTTTGTTCTTTAACAGGTACTTGGTCTTGGGTATATAAAGTATCCTTCCACTCTGTCCAAGTATAGCCCTTGGCTAATTTCTTCCCTCTTTCAGATAATAACCAATCAGCTAGGTTTAAATATTTTTTATCATTGGTTACCCGGTATAATTTTACCAAGGCTAGCTCTAATTCTTGGTGTCCTGTTACCCAATCTCTTTTACCTGGGCCAAATAAGGAATCAAAATAATTAGCCCATTTAATCACTACATCTAAAAACTTTCTTTTACCTGTGGCATCAAAATAAGCAACAGCTGCTTCAATCATGTGGCCTGCATTATAATCCTCATGCATACTCATATCGGTCCATCTTTTGTCTAAACCTGTTAAAGTATAAAAGGTATTTAAATAACCGTCTTCTAATTGAGCAGCTGCTATTTTATCTATCCATTCATCGGCCTTAGCTTCTAATTTTTTATCACGACTTGTTTTAATGGCATAGGCCATGGCTTCTAAAGCTTTAAAAACATCGGAATCATCATAAAAAACACCTTCGTGCGCCTCCCCTTTTTTTCTAGCAACCTTTTCGAAATTTCTAATTCTTGCTGTCTTCTGTTCTGTTTGATAGATGCAAGCATCCAAAGTTTTAGTAGCCACTAAATCCATCTTAGGTTTCCAAAATGCATCTGTAACATTCACATTAGAAAAATTAATTGGTTCAATTTTTACATTATTAGTTTGCGCTCGGCTATTCAATACTAGGCTCATTAAGCCTATGAAGAAAACATTTTTTTTAAGACTACAATTCATATTTCTGATTTTTTAATTTTTAATGGGACTATTCGCCACACATCTAAAACCTACTGTTCCATTTCTTTCAAATCCTTGGCTAACTCTTAGTAAATACTGAGCATAAGTTAACTCCCTAGGGCCAGCTTGTACATACCACCAACTTCCAGATGGTTTAAAATAACTTCCTCCCTTCATCATAATATACTCATAACTACCTGAAACGTATTTGCTATTGGTTAATTGCCACACTGAGCCTACTAAATCGTATAATCCATTTGCATTCACCCCTTTTGGATAAGATCCTACTGTATCTAAAATCCCATTACCTAAATTACAGAAACTAGAATCTATTCCTTTAATTTTTACAGTACTTAATGTTCCTGTAATTTCTTCCACTTCTCTTATTACGGGCTGCTCCTGCTTCCAAGGCCATTCATTTAAAGCAGGTGTTTGTGCTGCATACTGCCATTGAATTTCGGAAGGCAATGATTTATGATTCCAATTGGCATAGGCCTCAGCATCTTCATAACTTAAATACACAACAGGTTTTTTTTCATCCGCTTTTAGCGGTCTTCCATTCACCCAATGTTTTAAATAATTAACTGTATCAGTGGGATTGTAATTACTTTGTTCTATGAATTTATAAAAATCTGCATTAGTGACTAAATATTTATCCATCCAAAAACTAGGCATAGTTATCAAATTAGTATCCGTCATTGGAGGGTATGCAATGAAATCGTCTCCATGGGTTTGTTTGAAAAGAAATTTACCCTTTTCAATTTTAACCATATGGGTAGTATCTAAGATATGGCTACTATTAAATGGTTTATCAAAATTTGATTCAATATTTTCCTTTAATCTTGGTGTCCCTGCACTTAGGTGTAATATTTGTTCGTCTAATAAACTTATTCTATTTGATTTATTACCAAAAGCATCTTTTTCATGCTTAACAACTTGTACTATTATTTTACCTTCAAACCTTTCTGCTATTTTATTAATATCTATCACTTGACTTTTAAAAGGCAACACTAAATTGGGTTTACCCCAACCTACTTCGCTCGTCCAAATATTCATTTCTACTTCACTACTATCTAATAATGCATAGTCTCTCTTTATAATAGTATTTTTTGTGACTTGTATTTGAATATTATTATTTATGATTGTTGTCTCCAATAATTTTGGTACCTGTATTATACAATCTACAGCACCTTCATTATTGGTACCTAAATACTTCTGATGAAAAGCGTCGGTTTCTGCTTCAATAAAATATTTACCGTTTTTGAAACTAGGTTTTAAAAGCTTATGATGATAGACGTCTACAAAATGCCAATTGTATTTTTGACTTACTTCAAATAAATCGTTTTTAAAGCCTTGAGCAATAGTTGAATAAATGGTATACACTATTTTTTGAGCAGTAGTCCACTGATTTACCCAAATACTATCGGCCGTTGTTGGAATTAAAGGCGTGGCATTTTTTGAATTAAAATTATCTGATAGCTGTCTTAATAATTGGGTTGTTTTACCCAGAAAAGCATATTGCTTTTCTACCCATTCAGGTTGACCCGCAGCCATTATATTTATTTCAGTTCCATATCCATTAAAGAAACTAGTAGCAAATTCACGTTGGATAGGTTCTTTATATAATTCAGCTACTCTATAAATAGAAAAACCAGGTTGAATAAACTTATTTAAATTAAGCATTGG
>JBEGKS010000164.1:0-4137 GCA_041183945.1 Bacteroidota bacterium
GTAGTTAAGGCCTCACTTAAATGCTTTTGCATCTTTTTCAAATCCCAAATTTGATTGGTTATCTCTTGCAAAGAAATAGGATTTGCTGCTATTTGATTGTCTGCAGCCGATGAAAAAGAACCTTGGTTATTATTTATGCCAATTCCAATGACGGCCCATGTCCAATCCTTCCCTCTAACCAGGTTTTCTATCAATATTCCCCCTGCCTTTCTGTCACGATAATAGATATCATTGGGCTTTTTAATTTTGGTTTCTGCACCTGCAAATGAAGCAAAAAAGGCTCTGGCGCCTAGCGCAATGGCTGCTGAAAACCCAATTTGATCGGCCGGGGCCCAAATTTTACCTGTTTTTAACTGTTTTAGTTCCAAAACATAGCTTGAAAGTAGGTTTTGCCCTTTTTCACTTTCCCAAACACGGCCATGTTGCCCCTTTCCAGAAGTCTGAAAATCAGCGGTGTAGCAACTGCCAGATATCGCTAAACCCTGATGCACTTGGTCCATGGCATAGATATTGGTACTAGGGATAGTAGTAAGTTCACAAAGAATTGCTATTTTTGTAAAGTTAGTTTAGAATCATTTTAGTACCTTAAAATGTTTGAATTAATAAGCATTTAACAAATAAATATAAGAATCATTGGAACCTCTTTCTGCTCTCAAAAACCGTAAAAAATCTACGGTATTACAACTTACCCGCAGCTCAAAAATTTTCAAAACTATTATTCAGGCTATCCAAGATAAAAAGGGTACCAATATTATTAGTTTGGACTTGAAAAAAATTCCTGAGTCTACCAGCGATTTTTTTATCATCTGCGAAGCCAATAATACTACACAATTAAAGGCCATTGCCGACTATATAGAATTTGAAGTAAAAACCAAATGCGGAGAAATGCCGTATAAAAGCGAAGGCAAAAACGCCGCACAATGGCTACTCATCGATTATATCAATGTGGTTGTGCATGTAATGCATCCTGAAGCAAGACATTTTTATCAAATTGAAGATATGTGGAGCGATGCGGACACTAAACTGCATGATCTTTAAAACTTATTTAAAAAAATATTGTTACTTACTAGTAACTCAAAATTATATACAAGCATTAATAGTCACTCATGATACCTGATAATAACAAGAAGAAGAAAGGATCTCCATTAGGAGATGGGCCCAAAATGCCTAAGTTCAACATATATTGGATTTATGGTTTAATCGCCATTTCATTATTGTCTGCTCGTTTCTTCCAAACTGCTCCAGATATTATGACCACTTCTGAACTTGAATTTAAGCAAGTGATGTTAACAGGGGGTGATGTAGAAAAAATTGATCTTGTTCAAAATAAAGAATTGGTGCGTGTTTATATTAAGCCCGATAGTATTGACAAAGACTTTTACGTTCAAAAATTAAAACGTAAAATGGATAAGGCAAAAATTAAAAATGTGCCTTTATTTGAATTCAATGTAACGGACTGGAATAGTTTCAATGAAAGATTACAACGTTTTTACGAACAAAAAAATATTCAAGAAGTACCACAGAATGCTGTGAAAGAAGGAGAGTGGTTTGGCCCTATTGCCAACACTATATTTTCTTTAGTACTTATAGTAGTAGTTTGGGTGCTACTTATGCGCAAGATGGGCGGCGGCGGAGGAAGTGGCGGTGGCCCAGGCGGTATTTTTAATGTAGGAAAATCGAAGGCTACTTTATTTGAAAAAGGTGGCACGAAAGTGAATATAACTTTTGCCGATGTTGCAGGTTTAGAAGAAGCCAAAGAAGAAGTGATGGAAATTGTGGACTTCTTAAAACAACCTAAAAAATATACAGCCCTTGGAGGTAAGATTCCTAAAGGTGCTTTATTAATAGGCCCTCCAGGTACAGGTAAAACTTTACTAGCGAAAGCTATGGCGGGTGAAGCGCAAGTGCCTTTCTTTAGTTTAAGTGGTTCTGATTTTGTGGAGATGTTTGTAGGTGTGGGTGCAAGTAGAGTGCGTGATTTATTTAAGCAAGCGCGTGAGAAAGCGCCTTGTATTATTTTCATAGATGAGATTGATGCAATTGGTCGTGCACGTGGTAAGAATGCCATGATGAGTAATGACGAGCGTGAAAATACTTTGAACCAATTATTAGTAGAGATGGATGGCTTTGGTGGAGATACGGGTATTATTATATTAGCCGCTACCAACCGTCCCGATGTATTAGACTCTGCTTTATTAAGACCAGGTCGTTTCGATCGTCAAATATCTATTGACCGTCCGGATGTAAAAGGACGCGAAGAAATATTTAAAGTGCATTTAGGTCCTATTAAAGTTTCTGAAAATTTAGATGTACATAAATTAGCAGAACAAACTCCAGGATTCGCAGGTGCGGATATTGCGAATGTTTGTAATGAAGCTGCATTAATTGCTGCGCGTAAAGGAAAGACGGGTGTAGAGATGAAAGATTTTCAAGACGCCATTGACAGAGTCATTGGTGGATTAGAAAAGAAAAATAAAATTATTTCTAAAGAAGAAAAAGAAGTGATTGCTTACCATGAAGCAGGACATGCTATTTGTGGTTGGTTCTTAGAACATGCTTACCCTTTATTAAAAGTAACGATTGTACCAAGAGGTACGGCTGCATTGGGTTATGCGCAGTACACACCTAAAGAACAATACTTATATACCATTGAACAGTTAACCGATCAAATGTGTATGACCTTAGGTGGTCGTGCTGCTGAACAAATTTTCTTTGGAAAAATATCTACGGGTGCTTCTAACGACTTACAACAAATTACCAAGATGGCTTATTCTATGGTCACTACTTATGGAATGAATGATAAAATTGGTAATGTAAGTTTCTACGACCCCTCTCAAGAAAATACTTTCCAAAAACCATTCAGTGAAGAGACAGGAAAAATTATAGATGAAGAAGTACGTAAAATGATTGATGCTGCTTATCACCGCACTTTAGATTTACTTACTTTAAGAAAAGCAGAAGTAGAAAAATTAGCGAAAGAATTATTAGATAAAGAAGTTTTACATAAAAGTGATGTGGAAGCCTTAATTGGTATGCGTCCTTATGAAGAAGAGAAGGTAGTTACTTTTGATGTAGAAGAAACTAAAACGGAAGCGACTGCTGAACAAAATACTAATTCTGATACAACTGCAACTGATGCAAGTACAACAATTACAGCAGACACAGCTACTGTAATTGAACCTACTACTAATAATCAAAATAGTAATGAGGCAGGCGCTGAAACAAATTCATAAGAACTGAATTAAATTCAATGGAATCACAAGGAGCGAAAACAAAAATTTTACAAAAAATTAAGCAGGCATTAGAAAAGCCTGTTGCTATTCCCTTCCCTGATCAGATTGCAGACCGACCTATTTTTATTCCCACCGAACAAGAATTAGCCATTGGCTTTGCAGAAAAATTTACTGAACTTTTAGGCAAATTTGTATACTGTAGCGATGAAGCAGAGTTGGTAAAACAACTAACACAACTCATTCATTCACAAAAATGGGAGAAGATATATTCTAGAGAAGCAGGCTGGTTAGATGATATGAAAGAATTTAGTTTTGATCCTGTCAACACTGATGATTTAGCAGGCTGTGATGCGGCCATTACTTTATGTGATCATTTAATAGCAAGAACGGGAACCATTGTTTTGAGTAGCCAACAACTTAGCGGAAGAACTTCAAGTGTGTATGCGCCCATACATATCTGTATTGCCTATACCCATCAATTGGTATTTGATATTAGTGATAGCCTGGCTGCTTTTAAAGCAGAATCGGATGCCCTCCCTTCCATGATTAGTTATGCAACAGGTCCAAGTCGTACGGCCGATATTGAAAAAACATTGGTGGTGGGTGTACATGGCCCTAAAGAAGTGTACTGTTTTTTAGTAGATAAGTTATTAGATTAGTAACTTTAGTAGATACACTAGTATATAAACACAGTATTATAAATTAAATGAGCGACTACATGCAATGGGTGCCTGGCAAAAAAATTTACTTTCTTTCTGATTTCCATTTAGGAGCTCCTAATCATGCCCAAAGCCTTCTGCGTGAAAAGCGATTGGTACGTTTTTTACAGAATGCTAAAAAAGATGCTTCAGCTATATTCATTGTTGGCGATATTTTTGATTTTTGGTTTGAATACAAAACCGTG
>JBEGKS010000165.1:0-3727 GCA_041183945.1 Bacteroidota bacterium
ACCGTATTTTTTGCAGGTAAATAATTTTCTATAATTTCTTCCGATTTATCCTTCCAATTGGTTTTAATAATTTGATTTTCATCAATTATTTTATTGGCATCGTCTATAAAATAAGTAGGTAGTTTTTGCTCACATAATTCTACTAAATGTGAACTATTACTACTATTTTTTCCGCCCATTACAATGGCTAAATCGGCAGTGGTATTTAATAATTCTATGACTGCAGACTGGTTGTCGTTAGTGGCATAGCAAAGTGTATCTCGCGTATCGGCAAAATGGGCACTGAGATTTTCTTTACCATATTTTATAGCCACTATATTTTTTAAATAATCTGAAATGGCCTGCGTGTCGGTGGCTAGCTGTGTGGTTTGATTAATCACGCCTAATTTTTCAAAATGTATACTAGGATCAAAACCTGCCGAGTATCTATTTTTAAAATGCTTTTCAAAATCACTTATAGGAAGCTCTCCTGTAATTATTTTGCCTAATATAATCGCCTCCTGCATATCATTCACAATAACAGTAGGTGCTTTATGTGCAGCATGAGAAAAAGTAGCCCTAGTTTCTTCGTGCTTAGGTTTGCCATGAATAATAATGGTAAAACCTTTTTTTGCTATTTGATCTCCACGGTTCCATACCTTTTCTACAAAGGGGCAAGTGGTGTTATACTTATGAATTTGAATACCAATAGCATTTATTTTTGCTTCTAATTCTAAAGTAGTACCAAAGGCAGGTATAATCACTACATCCTCTTTAGTGAGAGTGGCTAAAGGAATTATTTCATTTCCATTGGTGTCATGTAAAAATTGAACACCTTTTTTTGTTAAGTCGGCATTTACTTGAGGGTTATGAATCATCTCACTTAATAGAAATATTCTTTTCCCTTTATTCTCTTCAATAGTTTTATAAGCAATTTCAATAGCGTTTTCTACCCCGTAACAAAATCCAAAATGACGGGCAAGGTATATCTTCAGAGGTCCTATATCAATAAGGGCAGGACTAAAATCTTTTTTCAATTTATCTTCTTCCTTGCGCTTATTCTTAATAGCACTTATTAAAGTACTACGATAACCGGAAGGAACCTCAAAATGCTTCATGCTGAACTTTTATTGACTTATGGTCACAAAAGTACATAGTTCATATCTTTTTACCCATTTTTCCCTCAAACAATGCCTATAAATCTGGGCTTTACTAGCATAGGCTACTTATCTTTGCGCCATGAATTACGTTTCTGTAGAAGGATTGACTAAAAGTTATGGCATTACCCCTTTATTTAAGGGTATCAATTTTAATATCAATGAAGGCGATAGTATTGCTTTAATTGCTAGAAATGGGGTGGGAAAGACCACTTTGTTAAGAATATTAGCAGGCAAAGAACAGCCCGATGCGGGAACGGCCAAAATTCACAAGGACGTGCATTTGGTTTTATTTGAACAAGACCCTCAGTTTATTGAAACGGCCAGTATTACACAAAATATATTCAATCAGGATCATCCAGTGATGAAGGCTATTAGTAATTATGAAATGGCCATGGAAACGGAGGATGAAAATTTGATTACCGATGCCATTATGGAAATGGAAGAAACAGGTGCCTGGGATTTTGAATCGAAAGTGAAAACTATTTTAACGCAGTTAAATATTAACCATTTAGAACAACCAGTTTCAAAATTAAGTGGAGGACAACGCAAGCGTGTTTCTTTAGCGAAAACTTTAATTCAAATTGGTTTTGAGCCCAAGCATGTTTTATTATTAATGGATGAGCCTACCAATCATTTGGATTTAAATATGATTGAGTGGTTGGAGAATTATTTATTACAAGAAAAAGTAACATTATTACTTGTATCGCATGACCGTTATTTCTTAGAAGCGGTGACTGACCAAATTTGGGAATTAGAAAGAGAAAATTTATACTCGTATAAAGGTGATTATGAAAATTATTTAGAAAAGAAGGCTGCCAGAATAGACTCTGAACTTGCCAGCATAGATAAAGCCAAGAATACTTTTAGAAAAGAACTAGAGTGGATGCGCAAACAGCCCAAGGCTAGAACTACTAAAAGTAAAAGCCGTCAAGATAATTTCTATGAAGTAGAAGCAAAAGCCAAACAGAAAATAGAAGAGACCAATTTACAATTGGATATGAAGATGACTAGACTGGGTGGTAAAATTATTGAAGCCAAGAAAGTATATAAGTCCTATGGCGATTTAGTGGTCTTAAAAGGCTTTGATTATACCTTTAGTAAAGGAGAGCGTATTGGTGTAGTGGGTAAAAATGGAGTGGGAAAATCTACCTTCTTACAAATTTTGCAAGGCATAACCCAGCCCGATAGTGGAAAAATAAATGTAGGGGAAACCATTGTCTTTGGTCATTTCTCTCAAGAGGGGCTAGTGTATAAAAAAGACATGCGTGTAATTGAGTTTTTGAAAACCTTTGCAGAGAACTTTCCATTAGCAAGTGGAGGTTCCTTAAGTGCAGCACAGTTTTTAGAATTATTTTTATTCACGCCCGACAAACAATATACTTATTTAAGTGCTTTAAGTGGGGGAGAGAAAAAGCGTTTACAACTATTAACTATTTTATTTAAAAATCCGAACTTTCTTATATTAGATGAACCTACCAATGACTTAGACCTGCCTACCTTGGCCGTCTTAGAGCAGTTCTTAATTGATTTTGCAGGTTGTGTCTTATTAGTATCGCACGATAGATATTTTATGGATAAGTTAGTAGACCATTTATTTATTTTTGAAGGAAATGGTGTGATTAGAGACTACCCAGGTAACTATACCCAGTTTAGAATTCTAGAAAAGACCAAGCAAAACTATGCAGCTGTTAGTTCTGATATTTCTAAGGCACAGGATTTCTCTGTTCCAGTCAAAGAAGAACCTGCTACTGTACAAGCGCCTTTGGTAGCTGTAAAAAAGACTGCTGAAAAATTAAGCTTCAAAGAAAAAACTGAATTGGATAACTTGAATAAAAATATTCCAGCAATGGAAGAAAAGAAAAAAGTATTAACCGAAAAATTAAATGATAGCAGTTTAGCCTATGATAAAATCATAGAATTAAGTGAAGCATTAGGCTCCTTGAATAGCCAATTAGAAACTGCAGAATTAAGATGGTTAGAACTCAATGAGAAGATTTGATTAAAATAGTTTAATGAAAACAGTGTTTTCATCTAGTGCCTAGGCCTCATTTTTGAGTTTTACTTCAATTATGAGGCCTAAGTTTTTGGGCATAACTATTTTTTCATAATAATTTGGTTGAAGAATTAAGTCAGTAAATATTTTACTTGGCTATTCATCATTAAACTAACATTCTTATGAAACCTATTGAACGTATCTCCGCGTACTTAAAATTCAAAAACATTAGCCCGCATTCCTTTGAACGTAAAGTGGGCCTTTCTAATGGCTATTTTGCAAAGCAACTCCGTAATCTAGGCTCTATTGGCTCAGACATTTTAATTAGAATTGATGAGCTCTATGCCGACTTAGATATTCTTTGGGTACTTACGGGCCAAAGACAAATGATCAATGCTTCCAATGACCCCTCTGGTGAATTTGGTAGTATGAAATTGGATGAATTTATATCCAAGTATGAAACAGAGAATAGAAAAATTAAAGTATTGGAATCGGATGTAGAAAAACTACAAGTTGTATTAAATGATAGCAGTTTGGCCTATGATAAAATCATAGAATTAAGTGAAGCATTAGGCTCCTTGAATAGCCAATTAGA
>JBEGKS010000166.1:0-8847 GCA_041183945.1 Bacteroidota bacterium
ATACCCACTTGAATTATAAGAGTGGGGGTTTCTTGTACAAACATTTTCATAAGTGAAACACTACTGGCGAGTAAGCCTATACCCGATTCGTGAAAGCCCACCGAAAAACGCTTGTTATTGGTAGCAAAAGAGGGGTTAATTTTTTGAAAGCTGGGCATCCATTCCCCATTGGTAGCCGCAGTTATAATTACACGCATAGTACAAAGGTCGGGAAAGGCCTCTTAAAAATGGTTAAGTTGGCCATCAAATTTATATCTTTGTGCAAATAATGCAGACATGGTGTATTTAACAAGGGCAGAACATTTTAACGCAGCACATAAGCTAGCGAATCCCAATTGGAGCAAAGAAAAAAATGAGGAAGTATTTGGGGCATGTGCGAATGAAAATTGGCATGGACATAATTACGAGATTTTTGTAACAGTGAAGGGTGTACCCAATGCAGAAACTGGATTTTTATTTGATGTAAAAAAGTTAAGCCAGCTAATTAATAAATACGTTATTGATGAACTGGATCATAAGAACTTAAATATAGATGTACCCTTTATGCAAGGGCAAATGTGCAGTACCGAAAATTTAGTCATTGCCATTTGGAAACAACTGCAGCCTCATATTCCAACAGAAGTGCAACTGCACTGTATTAAATTATACGAGACTCCTCGCATTTATGTAGAGTATTTTGGGGCCTAATTGATAGCTAATTTGTCGAAAAATTCTGTCGAAAAACGGTAAATTTCTTAAACGTTTAACTTTTTAAAATAAAAGATTAAACAATTCAAGCCCTAGCGCGTTATTAATATTGTAACTTCATTCTCTTAATTTGGAATCATGGAACAAAAAGTAGCAGTATATAGAAAAGAGCATTTTAATGCTGCCCACCGATTGTTCTGTGCCGACTGGTCTGATGAAAAAAATAGGCAAGTTTTTGGAGCCTGCGCCAACCCAAATTACCACGGACATAATTACGAACTAGTTGTACAAGTAAATGGAGTACCAGATCCTATCACAGGATTTGTAATTAACACCAAAGACCTTAGTACAATTGTTAAAGAAGAAATTGTAGCCAGATTTGATCACAAAAATTTAAACTTAGATACCGACGCATTTAAAAATTTAAATCCTACTGCAGAAAATATAGCAATAGTTATTTATAATTTAATTAGGCCACGTATTAATAAAGAATT
Organism: Bacteroidota bacterium; assembly: GCA_041183945.1. Taxonomy (GTDB): domain Bacteria; phylum Bacteroidota; class Bacteroidia; order Chitinophagales; family Chitinophagaceae; genus Sediminibacterium. Next base: position 1,182 of record JBEGKS010000166.1, read on the forward strand.
AGACTTAAAAATTAGGTTGTATGAAACAGAAAGAAACTTTGTCGACTATCCCGCTTAATGAAGAGCATATCGATTTAAGTAATTTATTGATAGAAGAAATGGGCGACGAGCATAAAGCAAGTTCGGTGGATACACCACTGCGTGCCGATGCTTTCGATGCTACTGATGAAGAGAAGATAGCTGCCATAGCACCACATTTCAAAGCCATTATGGAAATATTGGGAATGGATTTGCGTGACGATAGTTTAAGAGGTACGCCTCTTCGTGTTGCTAAAATGTATGTGAAAGAATTATTCCAAGGTTTGAACCCAGCGAATATGCCAAGCATGACATTGTTTGAAAATAAATTTCAGTACAATGAAATGTTGGTTGAAAAGAATATTAATTTTTATACGAACTGCGAACACCACTTTGTTCCTTTCTTTGGTAAAGCACATGTGGCTTATATAAGCAGTGGTAAAGTTATTGGATTAAGTAAGTTGAATAGACTAGTAGAATACTTTTCAAAGCGCCCTCAAGTACAAGAGCGATTAACCATGCAAATTGGTAAAGCACTTCAAACAGTACTTCAAACACAGGATGTAGCAGTCATGATGGATGCAAAGCATTTATGTGTTTCTAGTAGAGGCGTGAAAGATGATAGCTCTAACACCATTACAAGTTTTTTTGGTGGTAAGTTTCAAGAGGAGAAAAAGAAAATGGAATTCTTAAAATATGTAGATATAAACGAATAGTTGGTTTTCGGATTTAGTTAGTAGGTTGATTTAAATGGCGAAGTAAACTTCGCCATTTTTTATTTATTTTTGTCAAAACAATTTAGATGTCAAAACACGCATTTGTATTCCCGGGACAAGGAAGTCAATTTGTTGGAATGGGAAAAAATTTATACGAGACTAATGCTACTGCTAAGGCCATGTTTGAAAAGGCCAATGAAATTTTAGGTTTCAACATTAGTGATATTATGTTCACTGGAACCGATGAGCAGTTAAAGCAAACCAATGTAACGCAGCCTGCTATATTTATACATTCAGTTATTGCTTATTTAACCATGCCTGCAGAAACTGCAGTGGTGCCCGATATGGTGGCTGGTCATAGCTTAGGTGAGTTTAGTGCACTGGTGGCTAATAAAACTTTAAGCTTTGAAGATGCACTTCGTTTAGTAAGTGTGCGTGCAAAAGCCATGCAAGCTGCTTGTGAAATTCAAGCATCTACTATGGCTGCAGTATTAGCATTGTCCGATGAAAAAGTAGAAGAAGTTTGTGCGCAAGTGCAAAAAGAAACTGGAGAAGTAGTGGTACCTGCGAATTATAATTGCCCTGGTCAATTAGTAATTTCGGGAAGTATAAAAGGAATTGAGATTGCTTGTGAGCAAATGAAAGCAGCAGGTGCAAAGCGTGCATTAGTATTACCAGTAGGAGGTGCATTTCATTCACCTTTAATGAACCCAGCAAAAATTGAATTAGCTGCAGCAATTGAAGCTACCACTTTCAACACACCTATATGTCCAGTATATCAAAATGTGGTTGCAGCTGCAGTTACAAACCCTGCTGAAATAAAGCAAAACTTAATTGCTCAATTAACCGGAGCTGTGAAGTGGACACAAACCGTTCAAGCCATGGTGGCCGACGGCGCCACTCATTTTACTGAAGTTGGTCCGGGTAAAGTTTTACAAGGTTTGGTGCAAAAAGTACATAAAGAGGCGGTGGTAGACGGAGTAAACTAAGAATTAACATTATTATTAGAATATACTCTAGCCCTTCAAGCAATCTTGAGGGGCTTTTTTCGTTGTTCTAGTATGCAGATATACCTATATATATTAAAAATAAATATAATATTTTAATCATATTGAAAAAGAGGATATTATATATTATTTTGGGGGTGATGCTTCTTTCTGTGAAGGGGGTGGGGCAGACTGTCACTTCATCTAAAATTTCTGTTTGTGATTTTGAAAATTTTACCCTTACAATTTCACATACACAGAGAATATATTTTTTTATTGATAATTCTATAGATAATGGAGTTACTTGGACTCCTGGAAATATTTTTTATTCTACATCTTCATCGAGTCCATATAAAAGTGATCAAGTAATTTCAATAAATGCAAGCACAAAATATAGAATAAGATTTAATACAATTAATAGTCAATCGGGCTTAACAACGCTAGATCCCAATTTATTCATAACATGGAATGCTTTACCAAATGCTACTGTTGCTGCAAATAATACCATTTGTGATGGAGTAAGTATAAATATAGGAAGTTCAACAGTATCTGGTAGTACATATAATTGGAGTTCTTCAGTCGGTTCTTATTCTTCAACATCATCTAATCCTTTAGTTACTCCAAATATTTCTCAGATATATACTTTAACAGAAACAATTACTACAACTGGCTGTAATAATTCAAATCAGATTAATGTAACAGTGAATCCATTACCTACAGTTACGATTACTAAAGCCGAGACATCAGGTACTGCGAATAATGATGCAACAATTTGTAAAGGAGCAACAATAACATTGTCAGGAGGTGGTATCAGATGGTGTTGTGTTTTCGCCTACTACGACTACGACCTATACGGTTACGGGTACAGACATCAATTCATGCTCAAATACATTATCACAAACAGTAACAGTAAATGTATTACCTACAGTTACGATTACTAAAGCCGAGACATCAGGTACTGCGAATAATGATGCAACAATTTGTAAAGGAGCAACAATAACATTGTCAGGAGGTGGAATTTGTAAAGGAGCAACAATAACATTGTCAGGAGGTGGTGCTTCAACTTATAGTTGGACTGGAGGGATAACGAATTCAGTTGCTTTTGCACCAATTACAAATACTACATATACAGTTACGGGTACAGACATCAATTCATGCTCAAATACATTATCACAGACAGTTACAGTTAATCCATTGCCAATAGTATTAGCAACAGCAACACCGGTTAGTGGTGAAGTTTGTTTAGGATCTAATGCAACATTAACCGGAGTTGGTGCATCTACTTATACATATACTGGTGGGGTTATAAATGCAACTGCATTTGCACCTGCTACGACAACTACCTATACTGTTACAGGCACAGATGCAAATGGATGTGTAAACACAAACACAAAAACAATTACAGTTAATCCATTACCAATAGTATCAGCAACAGCAACACCGGTTAGTGGGGAAGTTTGTTTAGGATCTAATGCAACATTAACTGGAGTTGGTGCATCTACTTATACATATACTGGTGGGGTTATAAATGCAACTGCATTTGCGCCCACTACGACAACAACATATACAGTAACAGGAACAGATGCCAAGGGTTGTGTGAATACAAATACAAAAACAATTACGGTAAACTCATTACCAGCTGCGCCTACTGTTACTAATAAAGAATATTGTTTTAATGAAACAGCTGTTCCTTTAACAGCAACTAATTTAGCAAACCATAATTTAGGTTGGTATGGTACCGATGCTAGCGGAGGTACTAGTGCTTCGACTGCTCCAACACCATCAACAAGTATTGTAGGTAGTTCTATTTATTATGTGAGTCAAACAAATACTGCTAATTCTTGTGAAAGTCCAAGAGCAGCAATTAACATAAATGTAAAGGCCTTGCCTCCAACACCAACAATCACAAGTAATAGCCCAGTTTGTGAAGGAGCAGCTTTAACATTAAATACCGCTAACATATCTGGTGCAATTTATTATTGGGAAGGAGTAAATGGTTTTACAAGTTCAAGTGTGAATCCTACTATAAATAATGCAACATCGGCAATTGCTGGTAACTATAGTTTAAAGATTAAATTTAATGGTTGTGTGAGCCCCTTGTCAACTCCATTACTAGTTGCAGTAAATCCTATTCCAGCTGCACCTACTATTTCAAGTAATAGTCCAATTGAAGAAGATAAAACTTTAAACTTAACTGCTTCAAATGTACCTGGAGCAACTTATGCATGGTCAGGCCCAAATGGGTTTACTTCTAATATTCAAAATCCTGCTATTGTAGCAAGTTTTGCAAATGCTGGCTCCTACTATGCTACACTAACTTTAAATGGGTGTACTAGTGCTAATTCATCTCCTATTGTAGTAGTTATAACTCCTAAATCTTCCCCCGTATTCCAAATCCCTAATGCCTTTACACCCAATAGCGATGGGCATAACGATACATTTAAGATTATTGAAAATGGGTATGTTACCAGAATTATAGGGTTTAAAATATTTACTAAATCGGGGAAGCTCATTTTTAGCAATACAGAACAAGCCTGGGATGGACGATACGCAGGTGTGATGCTAGACTCGGATGTATACATTTGGATTGCCGATTTTATAAATAAAAATAATATTCAAGAACACTTAACAGGGACGGTTCTTTTATTAAAATAGATAATGCAAAATAAAATTGGATAAAAAATTTCTCATATTATTATTGTTAATTGTTTTTGCAGTAAATACTTATGCCCAACAAGGTATTGTTTTATCTCAACCCTATATAAGCGCTCAATTTTTAAGTCCTGCAACAGTGGGTAATGGTATTTATGAACAGCGTATTCAAACTAATCTTAAATCACAATTTTTAGATGGGAATAATTTATATAGAACCTTGATTTCAGGATGGGATAGCCGTTTTAAAAACGCCGACCCTGAACAAAAAAATTATTTTGGAGTAGGGGCGCAAATTATATCTGACCAGGCCATGGCAGGGCTATTTAACTCAAATTATATCACCTTAGATTTTGCATATCATCTTTTCTTAGATGCCAATTTAAAAAATGAACTTTCTTTAGGCATTGGCGGTACTTATGGCCAAACATATTTAGATAAGTCTAAACTTCGTTTTGGAGAAGGCTTTAATATTGACGGATCTTACACCGCAGGAAACTATGACTATTTAAATAGCATTAAATCCTTCCCTCAAGACTTTTATTATAATACAGGATTACTATTTACGCGTCATACAGAAAATATGTTTTTGCAAGCCGGATTTGCTGCTTCATTTCTGTCAAAACCTAAAGTTTTAATATTAAATGTGGATACTGCTTCAGGAATGAAGTCCTCTGCTTTTTTTAATTTTGAAAAAGAGTTAGAAAATGGGAGTAGTTTTATGACCCATCTTTCTTTTGCCAATAAAAATGGATTGAATCAAATAGTAGTAGGAGGTTTATGGAGTTTTCCTTTTAAAGACAAGACAAATAAAGTAAATCGTATTTATGTTGGATGTTTTGACCGATTAGATGACGCTATTATTCCAAGTGTTTCTTTAATGATGGATAAATATACTTTTGGCTTGAGTTATGATATATATAACAACGATTTATCAGGGGCCAAACTAAAGCAAAATGGTTTTGAAATTGCACTCTCGGTTTCTTTTGGTAAAAAAAGAAATGAATGGATGCGTACTATTTTTGATTAAAACTTATAGCACAGTTTAACCACTCGGGGTCGAAACTGGCATTGTACTTTTTATAAAAATTTATAGCAGGCTCATTCCAATCTAATACTCTTGTATTAAGGCGTCAAATAATAAGCTGCCAATTTTTTTACCGCGCATTTCTTCTGTCACTAATAAATCTTCCAAATACATTCTTTGTCCTTTCCAAGTTGAATAACGCACATAGTACAAAGCCATACCTACCACTACACCACTTACTTCCGCTACAAATGCCCACCAGACTGGCTTTTGGCTAAATCCACTTGCTTCAAAATGCGATAGGGTAACCGTAACTTCATCGGGCGCTTTTTCATACACCGCTAGTTCTTGAATAAGTTCTAGTAGTCTAGCACAGTCTTTTTTTTCAGCGCGGCGTATAATAATGTCCATTAAATTAAATTTTAGAAAGTGCTTGTGCTAAATCGGCTTCTAAGTCTTCGTAGTTTTCAATTCCTACGCTCATTCTTATTAAACCATCGGTAATGCCATATTTAATTCTCTCTTCTCTTGGTATGCCATAATGAGTCATACTTGCAGGGTGAGAAACCAAGGTATCTACTGTGCCTAATGAAACAGCGCGTGTACAAACTTCTAAAGCATCTAAAAATTTCTTACCCGCTTCAATGCCGCCTTTTAATTCAAAACTTATTAAAGGTGCATGTTCTTTCATTTGTTTGGAAGCTATAGCATGGTCGGGATGTGAAGCAAGCCCTGTATAGTTTACTTTTTCAATAGCTGTATGCTTATCTAAAAACCCAGCCACTTTAGCTGCATTGCTGCAATGTCTTTCCATTCTTATTTCTAAAGTTTTCATGCCTTGTATTAATAAATAGGAATCAAATGCATTGCTATTGCCTCCTAATAATACATGCCATTTCCAAACCTTGGTTTTCATAAATTCTAAGTCTTTGCCTAATAAAACACCATTTAAGGCCGACCCATGCCCGTTTAAAAATTTAGTAGCGGAATGAAAAACAAAATCGGCGCCTAGGGCAAAAGGTTGTTGTAAATAAGGCGTAGCTACTGTATTGTCTACAGAAACTTTAATACCATGTGCATGCGCTATTTTGCAAATGCTTTCAATGTCAACACACTGTAAGGTAGGGTTAGCAGGGGTTTCCAAGTGAATTAACTTAACATTCTTATTGGCCTCGATGGTTTGTTTTAATAAAGCGCTATCTCTTACATCAATTAAAATTGTTTTAATGCCTGCTTCTGTTAAAATTTTTTGCATTAATTCTTGTGTGCCTCCGTATAAAGAAAAATGAGAAATGAGTGTATCGCCTGCACTTAAATTACTCAAAAATAATGTGCTCATTGCAGCTTGTCCACTTGAATGTAATAATGCTTTTAATTGAAGGGGTTCTCCTTTTTCATTCGTTAAACCATGCGCTTCTAAGGCTTCTATAGTTTGTTCTGCTGCAGCAAAAGTGGGGTTACCCCATCTTGTATATAATTTTGTTTTATCGCTTCCTTTAAAACGCTCCATACCTTCTTCAGCAGTTTCAAAAGTGAAAGTTGAAGTGGCGTATATAGGAGTAGTATGAGAAGAATTATTATTCTCTTTATTGGCTGTATGTAATGTTAAAGTGCTAATGCCTTTGAACTTTTTGTTTTTCATTTTTTCTTTCTTTTTATTTTTTACACCAGTTTTCTAAATATACATTAATAAGCCCATTTTATCCAAGCGGCACCCCAAGTAAAACCACCACCAAAAGCAGCTAGTACTAAATTATCTCCTTTGTTTAGTTGTTTCTCCCAATCCCATAAACATAGTGGAATGGTTGCAGCTGTTGTGTTTCCGTATTTTTGAATGTTAATCATTACTTTTTCCATGGTAAGTCCCATTCTATTGGCTGTGGCATCAATAATGCGTAAGTTAGCCTGGTGTGGCACTAACCATGCAATATCATCTCCTGTTAATTTATGTTTTTCCATTAACTCTGCACTTACATCGGCCATGCCTTTCACGGCAAACTTAAATACAGGTTGACCATCTTGAAATGCAAAATGTTCTTTCGCCATCACCGTTTCAATACTGGCTGGTTTTAAACTTCCTCCAGCTTTTAGATTTAAATATTTTCCTCCACTTCCATCACTTTTTAAAATAGCATCTTGAAATCCTAAACCATCGGTACTTGGTTCTAATAAAACGGCACCTGCGCCATCACCAAATAAAATACAAGTTGTTCTATCGGTATAATCAATAATGGAACTCATTTTATCTACCCCCACTACAATTACTT
>JBEGKS010000167.1:0-4536 GCA_041183945.1 Bacteroidota bacterium
CCTGCTAAGTAAGGCGCTATTTACTTCAAAACTTGGGTTTTCGGTAGTGGCGCCAATTAAAGTAATAATGCCTTTTTCAACGGCGCCTAAAAGTGCATCCTGTTGTCCTTTATTGAAACGGTGAATCTCATCAATAAATAATATAGCACCCTGTTTTATTTTCGCTTCCTCTATTACTTCTCTTAGTTCCTTCACGCCACTGCTAATAGCACTTAATTGGTAATAGGCAGTATTAGAACTAGTGGCAATAATATTTGCAAGGGTAGTCTTACCTACACCAGGAGGCCCCCATAAAATCATGGAAGGTACTTTCCCTTTAGAAATAGCTTTTTGTAATACCGACTCCTGACTAGATAAATGTTCCTGCCCCACTAAATCACTCAGTGTTTGGGGCCTAAGTCGCTCTGCTAAAGGAATGGCATGGTTCATGGTTATTCAAATAAATACTCATACTGCTTTACTAGACGAAGGCTAGTTCTAACGAAGGCTAGTTCTAATATGAATAAGTCCTACAATACCTGTGAATAGAAGAAATATTGAAACCCCTTTTAATAAAGACAAAATAAGGGCATTGGTGATTTCTTTGGGCATAGTGGGTTGTTGTACTAAAAATTCATCAATAAATTTTAATAAAACAACATCACTACTTATTAATATACTTATCGCATTAATGAAAAACAAACTACATAAGAAAAAACTTACATAGGCATTTACTTTAATCCAATCTTTCAATTTTACACTTTGCGCTACTTCTTTTTCTATACCCGCTTTTAAAAATTTAAAACTTGCAAAAGTATAAATAACTAAACAAGCTAAAATGAAAACCATAATTAATGCACTTGGATTGGCTAAAGAAGAAAATAATAACACAATATCCATGAAGGCGAAAAATAAAGCAATAGGAATGAGTATATAAGAAAGTACCGTGTATAATTTTAAATTCGGAGCCATGCTGAGTATAGTATTAGTCTATTATTGTTCTAGTCTTTTTTCAAATTCAATTTTATTTGCAATTCCTCAAATTGCTTGTCGTCAATACTACTAGGGGCGTCTAGCATTACATCACGGCCGCTATTGTTTTTAGGAAAAGCAATAAAGTCACGAATACTTTCACTACCACCTAATAAAGCGCATAAACGGTCAAAACCAAAGGCAATACCACCATGTGGAGGCGCACCGTATTCAAAGGCCCCTAATAAAAATCCAAATTTATGTTGTGCCTCTTCTGGACTCATGCCTAAAGCTGCAAACATTTTTTCTTGAAGGGCTCTTTGGAAAATACGAATAGAACCACCGCCAATTTCATTGCCATTCAATACCATATCATAAGCATTGGCCTTAATGCCTGCATAAGGATGCTCTAAATATTTAGCAGCGTCTTTAATTTCTGGTGCATTGTTAATCATAATATTAATATGATCGGGCTTAGGGGAAGTGAACGGATGATGTCTTGCTACCCAACGGTTGCCTTCTTCGTCATATTCAAACAATGGGAAGTCTAGTACCCATAACAATTTAAATTCATCTTCTTTTCTAAAGCCTAATTGCTTGCCTAATTCTAATCTTAATTCACTCACTGCTTTACGCGTTCTTTCTTCAGGCCCTGCTAGTATTAAAATTAAGTCACCCGCCTTTGCATTAGAAGCAGCGGCAATGGCTTTTAATTTATCTTCTGTATAAAATTTATCTACACTACTTTTAAAACTGCCATCGGCATTGCATTTAATAAATACCATACCCTTCATACCAATTTGCGGACGCTTTACCCACTCTGTTAACTCATCGGTTTGTTTGCGTGAGTATTCGCTGCATCCAGGAACAGCAATGGCAATTACTGTTTCTGCTTCGTCAAACACTTTAAAGTCGGCTCCATTAATAAGGGCTGCTTTATCTTGCTTTTCAGCATACACATGCGCAGGCTTTTTTAAATTGCATAATTCCATACCAAATCGAATATCTGGTTTGTCATTACCATACTGCCACATCGCATCTTCCCAAGTCATTCTTTGAACGGTCTCGGTGTAATCAATATTCTTAACGTCTTTAAATATGCTTTTAATTAAACCTTCAAACATATTTAAGATATCTTCTTGTTCCACAAAACTCATTTCACAGTCTATCTGTGTAAACTCGGGTTGTCTATCGGCTCTTAAATCCTCGTCTCTAAAACATTTTACAATTTGGTAGTACCTGTCATAGCCACTTACCATTAATAATTGCTTAAATGTTTGTGGCGATTGTGGTAAGGCATAAAATTCACCTGCATTCATTCTACTAGGCACCACAAAATCACGCGCACCTTCTGGCGTAGACTTTATTAAAAAAGGTGTTTCAATATCCATGAAACCTTTTTCATGTAAATAGTTTCTTGTAGCACGGTTTACATTATATCTTATGGTTAAATTCTTTTTTACAGCGTTTCTTCTTAAATCTAAGAAACGGTATTTCATTCTGATATCATCTCCGCCATCGGTATCGTCTTGAATCGTGAAAGGAGGAACCAATGATGCATTTAATATGGTAAACTCGCTTACTTTAATTTCAATTTCACCGGTTGGAATATTTGCATTTTTGCTTGAACGTTCAATTACGGTTCCTTTTACTTGAATCACAAATTCACGGCCTAAAGGATGTGCATCTAATTGCGCTTGTAATTCTTCACCCATTAAAAGTTGGGTAATACCATAGCGGTCTCTAAGGTCTACAAATGTAATGGCCCCAAACTTTCGAATGGTTTGAACCCAGCCAGCCAAGGTTACATTTTTGCTTACAGATTGAATCGTTAATTCTCCACAATGGTGCGTACGGTACATAAAAATCTATTGATATAGGTTTGATGAGCAAATATAGCCCAATTCCTAGAAAAACCCCATCTTTGCGCCATGAACGCCAGTACTATATCCCTTACCGCTCGTCGTGTTGTTTTATCCGGTTTTTTCTTTCTAACAGGTATTTGTTTTGCCAGCTGGGCCAGCCGTATTCCCGACATTAAAATGCAATTAGGTTTAAGCGATGGGGCTTTTGGAGGCATCTTGTTTTTTCTACCTATTGGTTCTTTCCTTGGCATTCCTATTTCAGGAAGCTTAACTGCTAAACAAGGCAGCAAAAAAATTATCATTATTGCATCCATATTATATCCTTCATCACTTATTGCATTGGGTTTTGCAAATACCACCACGCTATTAGCCATTGGTTTATTTTTATTTGGTATGGCGGGTAATTTATTTAATGTTTCTGTCAATACACAAGCAGCAGCGCTTTCTAAATTATTTGATAAAAGTATTACATCTAGGTTTCATGGTTTTTGGAGTTTAGCAGGTTTTACAGGCGGGTTATTAGGAGGCTTTTTTGTAGCACATTCAATTTCACCATTAGAACAATTTACTTTTGTGGCCTTAGTGGGTTGGGTATTTTTATTTTTTGGACATCCTTATTTATTACCAGGAGAGCCCAATAAAAATCATGTATCTAAAATTTGGAATAAACCAAGTTCTTTAATGTGGCAGTTTGGATTAATTGCTTTTACCAATATGATTTGCGAAGGAATGATGTTTGATTGGAGTGGAGTATACTTTCAAGACATTGTAAAAGTGCCTAATGAGTGGAGAACCACTGGATATATTTGTTTTATGGGTTCTATGACAACAGGCAGAATGTTTTCCGATAATTTAATTAATTATTGGGGAGCAAGAAAACAATTGGTATTAAGTGGGCTCGTTGTAACACTAGGTTTAGTCATCGCCACGGCATTTCCGCATTTAGTGGTAAGTTCTATAGGATTTATGTTAGTAGGTTTCGGAGTCTCTTCTGTGATTCCAACTATTTATGGTACAGTAGGAAGAACCACAGAACCAAGTAAGGTAAGTATTGCACTGGCCTCTGTTTCTTCTGTAGGCTTTTTCGGATTTCTAATTGGCCCACCCATTATAGGATTTTTATCTCAAGCGATTGGCTTAAGATGGGCTTTTTTAACAGTAAGTAGTTTAGGAATCATAACTGCTTTAAGAGCGAATCAATTAAAGAAATATTTATAGTTACTTTAAAGTATGCTAAAAAGTTTTTCTGTAGTATTTTCTAAAGTATTTATAAGGTAGCTGTTTCTTCTCTGTTTCTTCTTTATGTCTTGGCTTATGTATTAAATAGTAAAATGCTAGAATTAATACACCAGTAATAAATGGAATCATGGCTAAGTGCTTCACTGTAACGGTTCCATATACAAGATTGTTATCTACTCCAAAGAATTCACTACACATCCAAAAAGAGTTAGCCATTATCCATACAGTAATGGCTAGGTTATGACATAGTTCAGAAAAAATATGTCTAGTTCTCCATGCAATAATAATAGAAATGGTTAAAGTAGGAATAATCATTGTAATACCTAACCAAGTAATTCCCATACACCAGGCAATATCTTTAAATATCCAAAAAACAATATGTAAATTTTCCATTTTGCGATAAGCAATAGGAATGTTATATAATTTTTTTTCATCTTCGTTCATGATGCTGGCAATGGTTTAAATGAATGATGTTTAAAAA